>JACRFF010000193.1 GCA_016218005.1 Ignavibacteriales bacterium | reverse complement strand
TGAAGACCTTCTCGCCAAAATATTTCCGCACCTCGTCCACGATTTGGTTTGAAAGACGCAGGCGCTGGTCATACATCGTCAGCAGGACTCCCTCAATTTCGAGGTTTGGATTGAGAGTCTTCTTCACCATGTTGATCGTGTTGAAAAGTTGTCCCAAACCTTCCAGCGCAAAGTATTCGCATTGAACGGGAATCAACACGGAGTCTGCCGCCGTGAGCGCATTCAACGTCAGCAAGCCGAGCGAGGGTGGACAATCGACAACGATGAATTCAAATTTTTTCCGCACCTGCGCAAGCGCGGCTGCTAGAAGGCGCTCACGGTTTTCGATCCCGACGAGTTCAATTTCAGCGCCCACCAAATTGATGTGCGATGGCAGCAAGTAAAGATGCGGCATCTGAGTCGGCACAACCAAGGATTGTGTTTCGACATTGTTGACGTACACTTCGTAGATGGAACGTCCCTCCGTCGGGTCAACGCCGACGCCGCTCGTCGCATTCGATTGCGGGTCGGTATCCAGCAGAAGTGTTTTTTTCTCCGCGGCAGCAAGAGAAGCGGCAAGGTTGATGGCCGTCGTAGTTTTGCCGACGCCCCCCTTCTGATTCGCTATGACGATGATTTTTCCCAACGCAGAAACCGACTTGTAATGGTGTGAATATAGTTCTTTTTTGTACCCGTCGCAACGAACACTACCGGAACCGATCTCCCTCCTTGAGTCGATACCCGCGAAGAAATTCCTCAACGCCCAATCGCCGTTTGCCTTCTTGCTGAAGCTCGAGTATTTCAACAGCGCCGCCGCCCGTCGCAACGTGCAATCGCGTTTTGTCAATCAACGCAAGGGCGCCGGGAGAATTCGAAATTGATGCTGGAGTGGCAACAATCCTCGATCGGTAGATTCTTACCAGCTTTTCTTCGTGCATCGTCCAAGCGCACGGAACCGGCGACAATCCACGAATGAAGTTGTGCACGTCGTGTGCGGATTTCGACCAATCAATTCGGCAGTGCTCTTTGATGATCTTGGGGGCAGGCGAGGCGAGTTTTTCATCCTGTTGCCGCGGTTCCGCTTTGCCAAGCTCGATCAGTCGAACCGTCTGGAAAACGATTTCAGCGCCAACCTCCGCAAGCTTGTCGTGGAGTTCGCCCGCCGTTTCCTCCGGCCCAATCTTGACTCGCGCCTGAAGAATCGTCGATCCCGTATCGACGTGCTCTTGCAGAAAAAACGTCGTCACTCCGGTTTCCGTTTCTCCGTTGATGATCGCCCAATTGATGGGAGCCGCGCCGCGGAACTTCGGCAGCAGCGAAGCGTGCAAGTTGAACGCACCACGCGAGGGGATGGCATACACTTCCTTGGGAAGAATGCGGAATGCGACAACGACGAAGAGATCCGGATGAAGATTTTTGAGTTCAGCTACAAAGCTGGGGTCGCGCATCGACTCCGGTTGCAGCAGCGGAAGACGGTGTTGGAGAGCAAACTTCTTTACTGCCGTAAACGACACCTGTTGGCCGCGACCGCGCGGCTTATCGGGCGCCGTCGCCACGGCAACAACATTGCAACTCCGCTCCATCAGCGTGCGCAAACTGTGCACGGCAAATTCTGGGGTTCCCATAAAGACAATACGCAAGGTGGCTGTTACTCCTCTGCGCTCGTTACCACCGGATAGCTGGTTTCAACTTCGCCCTTCTTGATCTTGCGGAGTGCATTGCTCATCAGACTCCGGCGGGCTTTGCTTGCGTGGTCGATGAACAACACCCCGTTCAGGTGGTCAATTTCATGCTGGATGACGCGCGCCAGCAATCCATCAACCGTCAACTCTTGTTCCTTAAAATCAGAAGCGCGGTAGCGGATGCGAACCCGTTCCGGTCGCTCCACCTCGCCTTTTACTTCAGGGATGCTGAGGCAGCCTTCCTCCATCTTCCAACCTCCCTCGTTCTCTAAAATTTCCGGATTGACAAGTGTCAGCGTTCGCGGCAGGTCGGGCGACGTTTTCGGTTTGGGTTCTTTTCCCGAAGGGACGCCTGCCTGCGGCTCGCTTCCGTCTTCCTCTTTCTTCGTTTCATCAACGTCGGAAATGTCAATAACAATGACGCGCTTCTTCACTCCTACTTGCGTGGCGGCAAGACCGATGCCGTTGGCGTTGTGCATGGTCTCGAACATATCAACCACGAGCCGAACCGTTGCATCGTCCAAATCATACACCGGCTTGGCAATTTCCAGCAAGACTTTGGTGCCATAGAGATAGATGGGTAAGACGGACATGATGATGCGCGATTAAGTGAATGAAGTTTCTGGATTGAAAGGTACTGAGCAACCTTCACGATTTCAATCGAAGTTATTCGACGATGCGTTTTGCCTTCTCGAACCGGTTCTTGTAATAGGAGCTTTGGAGCGATGAAATCGTAACGCCAAAGGTGACGCTGGCGTGGGCAAACAAGTCGTCGCCGAGATAGATTCCGACGTGCGACGCCGATGCGCCGGTGGTATTGAAAAATACAAGATCGCCGAACTTCAAGTTGTCGAATGCCACTTCATTCCCCAGCGCGGACTGTTCGTGGCTGGAACGCGGCAATGGAACCCCAATCGCATGCCGAAACACTGTTTGCGTATACGCCGAGCAATCAATCCCCTCCTGATCATTGCCTCCCAGCTTGTACGGCGTTCCCATCCATTTCGAGATTTCGCGCATCATCTTGCTTTGGTCAAGCGGCTTGATCGCCGGGTTTTTTTCCCGCTTGAAATCGCGCGCACCCGTTTTGATTCGCTCTACTTCAGCCGCATCGACGTGTTTGTCGGTTTCCCGCACTTCTTCTTCGGATTCTTTCGATGCGAATCGCGGTCCAGTCTTGCGTTCTGTTGGTTTTGTTGACGTCGAACTTTCCTTCGTGCCGAAACGCGGAGCGGTTGAAGCGCAGCCTGCGATGAACGCGGCAAGCAACCCGAAGGCCAATATGTTGAGATAGTGCGCGCGCATCAGCCAACAGCGTACATCAAAAAAGCCCCGACGGACGGGGCTTAGGACGTTTGCATCGTATCAGCCGAGATAGGCACGCAACGCCTTACTGCGCGATGCGTGACGGAGCCGGCGAATGGCTTTTTCTTTAATTTGCCGGACGCGTTCCCGGGTAAGACTGAATTTCTCTCCGATTTCTTCCAGCGTTAACGAGTGCTCGGAGTCGAGACCAAAATAGAGTTGGATGACTTGCTTCTCGCGGTCGCTGAGAGTGTTGAGCGCGCGCTTCACTTCTTCCTTGAGCGATTGCTCCATCAATCCGCTGTCGGGGGCCGGCTGGCGATTATCTTGAATCACGTCCAGCAGGCGATTGTCCTCGCCTTGCGCAAATGGCGCGTCCATCGACAAGTGCCTGCCGGAAATCTTGAGCGTATCGGAAACCTCGAAGAGCGACATATCAAGCTCTTCTGCTAACTCGCTTGCGCTCGGCTCACGTTCAAATTCCTGCTCAAGCGTGCTGAACGCTTTGCCGATCTTGTTAAGAGCGCCGACGCGATTCAACGGCAGGCGCACGATGCGAGACTGTTCAGCCAACGCTTGCAAGATCGACTGGCGAATCCACCACACCGCGTAGGAGATGAACTTGAATCCGCGTGTCTCATCAAACCGCTTTGCCGCTTTGATCAATCCAAGATTGCCTTCATTGATCAAGTCGCCCAGCGACAAGCCTTGATTCTGATATTGCTTCGCAACGCTAACCACGAAACGCAAATTTGCCTTCGTCAGTTTCTCCAGCGCTTTCTGATCGCCTTTTTTTGATCCGGCGGGCAAGGTCGATCTCTTCCTGCGGCGTCAGCAGGTCAACCTTGCCGATCTCTTGGAGATACTTATCGAGCGATTGGCTTTCGCGATTCGTGTACTGTTTCGTAATCTTTACCATGAATTTCAAACCTTTAGCTACTACATCAGGTGCTGCGTAAGACGATTGAAGCCGGTTGCTGTTCCGAGTGCAACGCTTCCGTTACTTCGTAAGATCGATTCTCTCCACGATACCGACAATGCT
>JACRFF010000191.1 GCA_016218005.1 Ignavibacteriales bacterium | reverse complement strand
TGAACGGAGTTCGATCGTCATTCCCGCATCTTTTTTCTTGATCTTCTCTTTCGCGGTCACGGCGGGAGTGTAATCCGCAACAGCGGCGGACATGATGATGACATCCTGTTTCTTGGCGTGTGCCATCACAGCGGCGTGCATCTCTTCGGCTGTCTCCACATCGATCCGTTTCACATTCTTCGGTGTGCCGAGTGCAACAGGTCCGCTGATAAGCGTAACATCGGCTCCGCGCAGTGCGGCGGCATTCGCCAAAGCGAATCCCATCTTGCCGGAGGAACGATTGCCGATGAATCGGACGGGATCGATCGGTTCATGCGTCGGTCCTGCGGTGATCAACACTTTTTTCTTTTTGAGATCGAGCGGTGTCTTTTCGACCACATCCCTCACATATTCCACGATGGTCTCGGGTTCCGGGAGTCTCCCCGGTCCCGACAGACCGCTTGCGAGTTCGCCGGTCTCGGGAGGGATGATGAAGCAGCCGCGTCCGCGCAGCACGGAAAGATTTTCCTGTGTCGCCTGATTCTCCCACATATCCAGGTCCATTGCCGGCGAAACGATGAGCGGACACCGCAGCGCAAGGATCGTCGATGACAAAGCATCTTCGGCATATCCGTGAGCGATCTTAGCGATAGTATTGGCGGTGGCCGGTGCAACGAGCATCACATCTGCCCAGAGTCCGATATCGATATGTTTCACGCTGCGGCTGGTAGAACTGTGTTTGTTCTCCGGCCAGAGTGAAACGACGACTTCTTCCTGGGAAAGGGTGGAAAAGGTGAGAGGGGTGACGAATTCCGTCGCAGCCGGGGTCATCATCACGCGTACGTTCGCGCCGGCTTTTTTCAGGAGCCGAACAACGGTGCACATCTTATAGACGGAGATTCCGCCGGTGACACCGAGAGCGATATTTTTGCCGGCCAGCATGGAGTGTATGCAACCTTGTCAAGGTTCCAAAACCTTGACAAGGTTGAGCGGGTATTATTTCTTGATCTCGGTCTGCTCTTTATAGCGGTATTCCAGCTGGTCCGCCATCAGTTCGTCGATCGCTTCTTCGGTCGGTTTCGGACGTGCTTCGAATTCCAGGCTGACCTTCAGCTGATCGGGATTTGACACTTCCTCATCCATATCGTCATTCGCGTTCGGCAGAGCGACGAGGTTCTCGATACGCTGCGTGAACTCGATCTTCGTCTCTTCGTTGATCTGGCGCGAGCGTTTGGAAAGAACGACGATCGCTTCGTACACGTTCGCCGCTTTTGCTTCCAAGTTCTTGATCTCGAGGGTTTTGATTGCCATTATTGATGCCTCTGTTGGTTGTTATGATGTAATATGTTCCGTAATTATCGTATCCACGTCCGTGATCGCTTTCTCCAGCACATCGTTCACCACCGTCACGTCGAATTGTTTCCCTGTTTCCATTTCCATTGCAGCACGCTGAAGCCGTTTCCGGATCTTCGCGTCATCTTCGGTCTTTCGGTTGCGCAGCCGCTGTTCGAGTATTTCGAGACTCGGCGGTGCGATGAAGATGAGCACACTCTCGTTCGGATACATCCGGCGGATGGAGAGAGCCCCTTTCACATCCACATCAAAGATCATCGAGTGTCCTGCCGCCAATGCCCGGTCCACTTCGCGTTTCAACGTTCCGTAGTGAGTGTCGAAGAAGAATTCGTGTTCCACGAATCCGCCCGATGCGATCAATCCTTCAAATTCCTCTTTGGTAAGGAAGAAATAATCCTTTCCGTTCACTTCGCCGGGTCGCATTCCGCGTGTCGTCGCCGATACGGAGAACTCGAAATCGGAATATTTCTGCAGCAGCGGTTTGATGATGGAGGTCTTACCGCCGCCGCTGGGTGATGCAAATGCAAAGAGTTTTGGATTTTTCATCGAGCCGGTCATTCCCCGCACCGTTGATGCCGTGCCTCGACTCCGCTCGGCACGACACTGTCACGCTGTGCGGAGACGAAGAGTGAAAAAATTATTCAAAGAACCGTTGATGCCGTGTCTCGACTCCGTTCGGCACGACACTGTTACACTGAGCGGAGACGAAGTGTGACAGTGTTATTCAAAATTCTGCAGCTGTTCGCGGATCTTTTCCAATTCCTCTTTGATGCCGACGACGATGTGCGCGATCTCCACATCGTTGCACTTGGAGCCGATCGTATTCGCTTCGCGTCCCATCTCCTGAATGAGGAAATTCAGTTTGCGTCCTTCGGATTCCTTGGACTGCAGCGCTTCCAGAAAGAACTTGTTATGGCTGCGGAAACGGACGCATTCTTCGGTGACATCGAGTTTCTCGGAGAGGATGGCGATCTCCAGTTCCAGCCGCTGATTGTTGATGACGCTCTTGTCCGAGACGAGCGCTTCCACTTTTTCCAAAAGACGTTTCCGTTCTTCCGGGATCCGTTTTTTGGAGAGCTGTTCTACGGTATCGATATTCTTATTGATCTTCGCGATGCGTTCTTTGGAGTCGCGAGCAAGTTCAGCTCCCTCTTTTTCCCGCATCTTCTTCAGTCCGTCCACCGCTTTTGTCAGTGCCTGGGAGAAGACCTTCCATTCGATCTCGTCGCCGGCCGCTTCTTTCGACTGAAAGATCTCGGAGAAGTGGAGCAGATTCTCGAGTGTGACAGGCTGCTTGATCTTCGCTGTCTTCCGGAGCTGTTCAAGAACGGCGGTGATCTCTTTCGCTTTCTTCTTATCGACGGTGATGGCGATCTCGCCTTCCGTCTCCTCATCTTTCGACGCACTCAGCGAGATCTTTCCGCGGGCGATCTTGGATTTGATGATCTCTTTGATCTCATTCTCGCGCTGCGAGATGGACTTCGGTGCACGGGTGGAGATCTCCAAAAAACGATTATTGACGCTGCGAAGTTCGACGGTGAAGGTGACCCCCTTAAGAGTGGCCTCGCCTTTACCGAATCCGGTCATAC
>JACRFF010000196.1 GCA_016218005.1 Ignavibacteriales bacterium | reverse complement strand
TTTTTGTTTGGAATAAATATTTGAGATTCTCGTTAACTCTGTCAAACAGTTCGATGAATTCAGGATGCCTATGATGAATCATCGGTTGTGCCATCGCAAGGGCGATAGGTTCCGGAACCGGAGTCGGGCCAGGCGTGAATAAGCGTTTTTTATACATAATCAATTCAAAAGTAACAATGAAAAATTAAAAAACTATTGTGAATGATTTGTGGAATTTTTCTGATACACTATGTTTCCGCCGACAATTTTCATCTCGTCTTCTGTAGTAAGAATGTATTTAGGAGGTTTCTGCATGATATCTTTTGAAAGAATCGTCAAATCCGCCCACTTGCCGGGCTCGATTGTTCCTTTCACATGTTCTTCGAATGAACCATACGCGGCCCATTGCGTAAAGCACCGCGCCGCTTCCTCGCGGGTCATTCTTTCTTCACGCTTCCAGCCGTCCTGCGGATATCCGGTTCTGTCGCTTCGTGTTATCGCCGCATAGAATCCCCACAGCGGATTCATTCCGTCATTCGGGAAGTCAGAACCGCCAACGATGATCGTTCCGGTATTCAGCAGTGACTTCCACGCGTACGCGCCCTTGATCCTGTCCGGTCCGAGGCGCGCTTCCGCCCAGAACATATCCGATGTGCAATGAACCGGCTCCATACTCGGCAGTACTTCAAGCTGTTTAAACCGCGGAATGTCTTCCTGCAGAAGCACCTGAACATGTTCAATACGCGGGCGATAATCTTTTTTCGGAACAGATTTCAGAACTTTCTCATACGCATTCAACACAATATGATTTCCGCGGTCACCAATTGCGTGAATGCACGCCTGATAGCCCTTCTCAAATGCGAGGCGAATGGTCGATTCCAGTTCGCTGTCACTTCTCTGCGTAATCCCGCGGTTGCCCGGGTCATCGCTGTATTCTTCAACCAGCGCAGCGCCGCGCGAACCTAACGCTCCGTCCATATATACTTTAACAGCGCGTGCTGTAAACATACCGTTACCGTACCCGATGAGCGGTTCACGCTTACTCCACTCGCGCCACGCTGAACCGGTATCACTGATAGCTCCATAAATACGAACCGGCAGTTTTCGTTCATCAGCAAGCCGCTGGTAAATGGCAATGTGAATACTATCCATCCCCATATCCCCGACTTCGGTCAATCCTATCTTCGCGCATTCATCTGCCGCACGGAGAATATTTTGTTCGATTTCTTCTTCCGTAAACGGAGGAATAAAATTTTCAACAAGGTTTCTCGCGTTATCCATGAAGATACCGGTCGGATTTCCTCTTCCGTCGCGAATAATCCTTCCTCCTTCGGGATCCCTGGTTTGAGAGGTAACACCGGCAATCGCCATGGCTTTACTGTTCACCCAGCTGACATGGCCGTCAACACGGATGAGAACTACCGGGTTTTCCGGAGAAACTTCGTCAAGAAGTGAAGCATCCGGAAATTCTTTGACATCCCATAAATTCTGATCCCATCCCCGTCCGTAAATCCATTCGCCCGGCCGGGCCTGTTTAATTTTTTCTTCGACAAGCCGGACTATTTCATCCCCCGATGAAACATTAACAAGCACAATTGATCTCAGCAATTCGCCAAGCCCGTTGATATGCGCGTGAGCGTCAATAAATCCGGGCATCACCGTTTTTCCATGAAGATCAATGACAGTATCGGCGGTAAACCGTCGCGAGATTTCCTCCGTAGAGCCGGCCGCAAGGATAC
>JACRFF010000195.1 GCA_016218005.1 Ignavibacteriales bacterium | reverse complement strand
ACATGCCAAATACTCCACGGCCTGCCCAAGTCGTACATCAGCGCGAAGATCACGAGCAGATAACCGAGGAACGCAGTCAAGATTGCCGGACGAAGGATCGGCTTGTAGCGCTCCAGATTGAAAATGTACACCGACGCCGCAATGACAAATCCCCCGGCGGCCAATCCAACGCCGCACAGAATATCGAATCCGATCCACATCCCCCACGGAAACCGGTCGCTGAGATTTGTCGTTGCGCCCAATCCCCACCCAAAGCGGATGACCGTCGAGACCACGCCGGCAATCACGACAAGCCAGAACGCAGCCGTCCAAAATGAAAGCCGAGAAAATCGAAGCGATGTCATGGCAAGCTCCTAATTCGAGTGTTGAGATCCATTGTTGGGAGACCGTCGGTCGAGTTTGCGGAGTGCACGCTCGTACGCGGCAACTTCTTTGCGGCGATTGGTGATCCACCAAATGCCCGCGAGCATTGTGCTGCCCCAAAACACATAGTTCGGAATGTGTGAAAGCACTTGCCACGTCAATGTCGGCAGTGGATGGTCGGGCAATCCTGCCTTCAAGCCGATCTCTTCGAACGACCTTCCGGAAAGGAACAAGACCGAGGTTCCTCCAGCTTCCTTCACACCATAGATATGGTTGATGTATTGCACCGGGTTGTCTTGGATTTTTTTCTGCGCCAGCAGGATCAAATCGTCTATCGTCCCAAAGATGCGGGCTTCTGCCGGACAAACTTCGACGCACGCCGGTTTTTGGCCCCGCGTAATGCGCTCAGAGCACAGGTTGCACTTGGCAACTTTGGGATTCGTGCTGCTCCATTCATACTTCGGGATATCGAACGGGCACGCTTGCATGCAGTACCGGCAGCCGATACATTTATCCGCATTGTAGACCACAGGACCTTCGGGCGTTTTACTGAATGCACCCACAGGACACACGCTGGCACAAGTCGGGTCGGCACAATGCATACACAAGTGCGGCACGTTGACGTCGTTCACCGTCGCTACGGCCGTGTTTCTTGAAGCAGAAAGTTTGGGCACGTCGGAGGTCGGATTGCCCCATTTTATGGCACACGCATTCTCACACTCGTAGCATCCGACGCACGTCGTTGTGTCGATTAGCATTCCATAGCGGGTCATGATGGCTATCCTTTCGTGATGGAAGCAGCGTTAGTTACTGCGATCGCGAAGGAATTGCTCTTCAAACGCCAGCCACGTTTGCTCGTCGGTCTTTTCCATAACGCCGCTGATCGGGATGCCGCCATCCAACAACGTTATGCCGACTGTTGCGTACTGTTCCTCGCCGAGCATCTTCGACGCTTGTTCTTTGATGAAGTTGCGGAAACGCGATACTTCCTTCCGCAGCCAATCGGTAGCCTCGCCGGCAACTGCCAAGAATTTCAAATCCGCGCTGATGTCGGTTGGCTCGATGACGGCAATCCAGCCGCGCACGTACGGATCACGGTTGACTGCCGCCGGATGATTCAGCACCGAAGAATTGGTTTCGACGATTCTGCCGCTGACGGGAGACAAGATGGTAAGAACGCGGCCCCTTTTCCTCAAACGGAAAAGAGGCGCCCCTTTCCGAATCTCGCCATCGGTTGGAATTATTTCAATTCCATCCACGCTGCCAACAAGTTTCTGCACAAAGTCATCCGCACCAATGCGCACCGAGCCATCCGTGAGGAGTTCCGCCCACGTGTGGCCTTTGCCCAGAAAGAATCCGCGCGGCACCACGAAGCGATCTGCTAACGCAGGTTTCGCTGCCTCCGCCGGCTGTTCGATCTTTTTCGTCCGCACGTACTCGATGAGCACTGCGGTCAGTATCATTGCAAGAACAAAGAGCGCTACCATTGCCGTATCTCCTTCATTGTCGGGTTGATTTCCATTGTGTTCCTCTTCCATCATCTACATCAATCATAGTATGCCAACATCTGTGCCAGAGTATTGAAAAAAATCTTCGTCTCGACGTGTGAATCCTCATTGAAATCAAACGATTGTCGGAGTGTTGCAGTTCTCAGCTTGGCGGCAGAAGGTCGATTACTGATTTTCTCAACGCCTCGGTTGGTTCTCTTGAAAACTATTCGCGCCATACTCGTAGAATCAGCGCTTGCTGAACGTTGAATCGTGCAACGCCGCTTGATGATTTCCTCTACGCACTCTGGCGCATCATGACGGTTGAATCCGTTTCCTTTTTTTGGTTTATTGACAAGGGTTGCTTCCCGTTCCGATGTTTGCAACGGGACTTTTTTTTCTTCACACAGGAGGAACTTTGGAGCATCTGTACGTCTTGCCGGTTCTGTTATTTTCGGTTGTGGTGCATGAAGTGGCCCACGGCTGGATGGCGTTTCTGCTCGGCGACCCGACCGCAAGAGATATGGGCAGGTTGACGCTCAATCCCATACCGCACATCGACCCGGTGGGTTCCGTCATCGTTCCGCTCGTTTCATTTTTCTCCGCCGGCAGCGTGTTCATTGCGTGGGCAAAACCGGTGCCGGTCAATCCGATGAATTTTTCCCGCGCGCGGCGCAACGACATTTTTGTTTCGGCTGTAGGACCGTTATCGAATTTGTTGCTGGCGCTCGTGTGCGCCGTTGGTTTTGTTGCTGCGGAAAAAATCTTCGGCAGAGAAGCCGTCGAAGAGGGTGCGGTCGGGTACATCGGCTCGTTCCTCGTACACATGTTTGCCGCAGGCGTTACGCTGAACATTTTTCTTGCTATCTTTAATTTGATTCCGATTCCGCCGCTGGATGGTTCTCATATTCTTTCTTCGCTGTTGCCGCGAGACATCGGGGAGCGCTACCGTCAAGTGGGATTTGCCGGCATTTTCATTCTTCTCGTCCTCATGCGCATCGACGTGGTTCGCCACGCCATCGTCGCCGTGGTAATAACGGTGAAGGCGCCGTATGTGTGGTTGATTTCATTCTTGAGCTAAAGACTGTTGATCTATGACGCACATTTGCTACAAAGAAAATAATCTCTGCTGTGAAGACGTTCTTCTCGCCGATCTGGCCGAAGAATACGGCACGCCGCTGTATGTGTATAGCAAGAATCAGTTTCTTGAAAATTTCCACACGTTGGAAACGGCGTTGGGTGAAGGCGATCATCGTGTGTGCTATGCCTTGAAGGCTAATGCCAATCCGGCCATCCTTAAGCTTCTGGCAGAGCACAACGCCGGCGCCGACGTCGTTTCGGGCGGAGAATTGTTCTTGGCGCTCAAGGCCGGCTTTTCACCCGACCGTATTGCGTTTGCGGGTGTGGGAAAACGTGAAGATGAGATCGAATATGCGCTGAAGAATAATGTTGCGTTCCTCAATGTCGAATCGATACCGGAACTTCAACTTGTTTCGCGGGTAGCATTGCGGCTCAACACCACGGCACGCGTCGCGTTGCGAATCAATCCGGATATCGATGCGCAAAGCCATCCGTACATCACCACCGGCTTGAGCGAGAACAAGTTCGGCATCGCCGCGCCAAAGGCGATGGAAGCTTTTACCTACGCCGCCTCTCTCCCTTCGGTGGAAGTGCGCGGCATCCACGTGCATATCGGCTCTCAGATTACGTCGGCGGAACCGTTCGTTCTCACCGCCCAGTTTGTTGTAACGTTTGTCGAACAACTTCGCGCTTCCGGGATTGCCATCAATCATATCGATTTCGGCGGCGGCATGGGTGTTCGGTACTTCAATGCCATTCACCACGAGGGCTTGCCGAAAGAAGACCCTGCACACGACAAGATTCCCGAACCGGCCGATGTGATCGCCGCTGTTGCCCCATTGCTGCGCTCTACTCACTGTTCGTTGTGGCTGGAACCGGGACGATCCATTCTTGCCAACGCCGGTGTTTTGCTCACACGCGTAGCGTATATCAAAGACTCAGGCCAGAAAAAATTTGTCATTGTCGATGCGGGAATGACCGACTTGCTGCGCCCCAGTTTGTACAACGCCCACCACCAAATTGCTCCCGTTGCCATCGAGACGTATGAGCACGAGCTTGTCGATGTCGTCGGTCCGATCTGTGAGACGGGAGATTTTTTTGCCCGCAACAGAACAATGAACCGGGTAAAATCGGGCGACGTGCTTGCCGTCTTAACGGCAGGCGCGTATGGATTCGTCAACACATCGCACTACAACGGAAGGCCGCGGCCGGCAGAAGTGCTGGTCAACGGCGAGCGCGTCCGCGTGATCCGTCAGCGCGAAACGTTCGAAGATCTGTTGTGAAAAGGATTGTTCCATGAAATTGCACGATGTCGCAGTCGTTGGCGCCACCGGACTTGTTGGGCGGAAGATGATTCAAGTGTTGGAGGAACGAAAGTTCCCTGTGGGCCGCCTCGTGTTGCTGGCTTCGGAGCGCTCCACCGGGCACGAGATGCGCTTCAACGGCAACGTACTCAAAGTACAGCCGTTGACGCCGGAGTCATTCAAGGACGTCGATATTGCTTTGTTCTCAGCTGGCGGCGCCGTCAGTCTGGAATACTGCCCCATCGCCGCCAAGCACGGTGCGGTGGCTATCGACAACAGCAGTGCGTGGAGGATGGATGAAGACGTACCGTTGGTCGTGCCGGAAGTCAATCGCAAGGACATTTTCAAACACAAAGGGATCATTGCCAACCCGAACTGCTCAACCATTCAAATGGTCGTCGTACTGAAGCCGCTCCACGACGCCTTTCACATCAAACGTGTTGTGGTTTCCACCTATCAGTCGGTCACGGGCGCCGGCAAGCGGGGCATGGATCAACTCACCCACGAGCTTGCACACCAATTCGGCGAGAAAAAATTTCCACACCCGATCGCGTACAACGTTATTCCGCACATTGATATCTTCTACGAGGATGGGTCAACCAAAGAAGAATTGAAGATGGTCAACGAGACCAAGAAAATTCTTGGGGCAAACATACCGGTGAGCGCCACGACCGTTCGCGTACCTGTGATCGGCGGACACAGCGAATCGGTAAACATCGAATTCGAAAAACCATGCACACCTGAACGGATACGCGAGATACTGAGATCGGCGGCAGGAATCGTCGTGCAGGATGACCCCAAGAGCAACCTATATCCCATGCCGATGTACGCGCACGAACGAGATGAAGTTTTCGTCGGACGCATACGCAAAGACCCGACGGTAACAAGCGGTATTAACCTTTGGATTGTTGCCGACAATCTGCGAAAAGGAGCCGCCACCAACGCCGTGCAAATCGGCGAAGTACTCGCTCAAGGAAGGTAAGAGCGCAACCGCATGACCGCACACGAATTCACAACGCGCAATCTTTTCAAGCTCCTCGCCCGATGAAGCTCGATTTCCGACAACGCCTCAAACAAGGACCGATTCTTTGCGATGGAGCGATGGGCACGCTGCTTGATCTCTACGAATACACGGAACTTCCGCACGAGTTAAACAACGTCAAGCATCCGGATATCGTCGAACGCATCCACCGTGAGTATGTTGCCGCCGGCGCGGAAATCATTCAGACAAATACGTTTTCGTGCAACCGATTTCGCCTTGCGCATTTTCATCTTGAGCATCAACTGGAACTCTTGAATCGCACAGGCGTTGAAATCGCCAAGCGTGCCGCCGGAACAAACGTGTATGTGGCTGGGTCTGTTGGGCCGACGGGAAAACTGCTGGAGCCAATCGGCAAACTGAAAGCTGCTGAAGCGCGTGATGCGTTCAAAAAGCAGATCGAGATTCTTCTGGCCGCCGGCATCGACGTCATTATGCTGGAGACATTCGTCAGCTTGCACGAGCTTGATCTCGCACTCGAAGCCGCAAAGGCGGTGGCCGGCCTGCCCGACTATGCCGGTCAGGCGGGCAGCGTTCCCATCATAGCGCAGAAAGCTTTTCCGGAAGACGGGTCGATTCTCTCGGGAAGTTTTCCCATTGAAGTCGCCGAGCATCTCATCGGCAAAGGAGCCGATGTGGTCGGTGCAAACTGCACCGTCGGCCCGCAGCGCATGTTCAGCATCATCCGCAGTATGTACAAAGAGGGCGTCTACCTTTCTGCACAACCGGCGGCAGGAATTCCCACGCTCTTAAATGGACGCTCCATCTATCATACGACTCCGGCGTATCTGGCACAGTATGCGAAAGAATTGTTGGAAGCCGGCGTAACGCTGATCGGCGCGTGCTGCGGCTCGACGCCCGCACACATTCGAGAAATGAAAAATGTGTTGGAGGAGTTCAAACAGCGTTCGCCGGAAATTCGCATGCACGAGCCGCATCCAAAGCGAAAGACTCCTGCCGCACAGCACCAACGCGAAGAAATCGTGCGGGCGCACGTCGACCATCGTTCCCGCTTCGCCAAAAATCTCGGCAAAAAATTCTTGACGAGCGTCGAATTGGATATCCCGCGGGGTCTCGACGTTTCGTCTATCCTCGATGGCGCCGCCTACCTTCACCGTTTTGCCGTCGATGCAGTCAACATCACCGACGGCGCGCGTGCCCGGCTTCGGGTCAGTTCCATTGCGCTTTCACAGATGGTGCAACAGCACATTGGCATCGAGGCTATGGTGCATCTCGCCACGCGCGATCGGAATATGATCGGCTTGCAAGCGGAACTCCTCGGCGCGCACGCTCTCGGCTTGCGCAACATGCTGTTCATTACCGGCGACCCCACGAGCATCGGCGACTATCCGCAAGCAACGTCGGTGTTCGATATCGATTCTGTGGGATTGATACGCGCCGCAGCGTCGATGAACAAGGGGCACGACCTGCTTGGCAATTCTATCGAGCAGAGCACGTCGTTTTTTATTGCGTGCGCCGTCAACGCTTCCGCCGACAACATGGAACTTGAAATCGAAAAGCTGCGGCGCAAAGCCGACGCGGGGGCGCATCTCGTCTACACGCAACCGATCTATGAGATAAAAACGCTTGAGGCGCTGCTTGAGCATACGCAGAAACTCAATCTGCCTGTCATGCTCGGCTTGCTGCCGTTACGCGGGGCCAAGCACGCGGAATTTTTGCACAATGAGATTCCCGGCATGTCGATTCCAAGTTATATCCGGGAACAATTCCGAAATGCCGGCGAGAAGGCGTCTGCGCTGGGGATTGAAATTACCGTCAAGTTTCTTGATGAAGCCAAAGCACTCGTTGCGGGAGCCTACCTGATGCCGCCGTTCAAGAAGTACGAGATGGTGCCGCAAATATTGGAAGGAGCGGGAATTAAAAGCTGAAAGAACCATGTGAGACGAACAAACAGCGCCCGGCCATTCGTCGGGCGTTTGCATTCCGATCAGAAGCTTCAAGCCAGCGTTGGCTGAGTAGTTCCGAAGGAACGTACCGAAGCCAACGGAATCTCGTTCATTCATCCATTTCAAAAAACTATTCCACTTCGCGATCACTCAGGAAGCTT
>JACRFF010000192.1 GCA_016218005.1 Ignavibacteriales bacterium | reverse complement strand
GACTTGAGCGTTCATCGTGTTGAAATTCGCCATCGCATCGCGGAACGTACACATTTCTTTGGTGCACACGCCCGTAAACGCTCCGGGGTAAAACGCCAAAACCGTATTCTTGCCGCCAAACTCTGCCAGCGTTCTCAGTTTCTTCTCTGTATCATACAGCGAAAAGCTCGGCGCTTGTTGTCCAACCGCTACTCCCATTCCCTTCCTCCGTGTGATGTTATTCGTTGCGCACTGAAGTTTTCAAATTGAATTCGCAAGAAATATATTCAGTTTTGTCAGGAGAGTCAATCAACTTGCGCAGCTTTGGACTTGAAGCTCTTTTCGTTATATTTGCATCACAATCATTCATCGGAAGGGTGCGAGAGTCCCGCCAAAAAAATGGCGGGTAAAGGTTTGAGCCAGAGGCTCATGCGCCCATGGGCAGAATCGGCAGTCGTTTGATGAACGGCTCCAAAATTTTGTAAGAGCTTTACGAAGCTAGGTTCTTAAATTCTTATTTTGGAAGGGTGCGAGAGTGGTTAAATCGGCCGGTCTCGAAAACCGGAATACCCTCCGGGGTATCGAGGGTTCGAATCCCTCCCCTTCCGCCAACCTGCGTTCCGACACACAACGTCGGAACTTCGTTTGGCAGGCCATCTCATCAAGCCGTCGGTTCCATGAATGACTCTCTTAAGATGGTTTCGCCGCAAATCCTTTTCGCTGCATCACACCCCAGCCTTTTTTCCCTCGGAAGTAATCATAGAAGGCCTTCACCCGCCACCACGCAGTAAGTTGCCGGTAGCCGAAGTTTTCCAACACGCCAAACGAAAGAAGCAATGCGAGATGTTTGGGATTGGGATATCGTTTGAACGAAATTTCTTCCAGCAATACTGCCCCCACCGAAAACATCACTCCATAGAACAGCGCCACGATGAAGAAGAGAATCGACACTTTGAAGTTCAATGTTCCCGCGGCATACATTGCGGCCATGGAAATGTAGCCAAAGAATTCGAGAGCAGGACCGAGCAATTCAACGAACAAGAAGTACGGCATTGCCGCCAAGCCGATGACTCCGTAATGCTCATTCAGAATCATCTTGTTATGGATGATCATGACATCCAACAGACCGCGATGCCAACGATTCCTTTGGCGGGCAAGAACCGACAGCGACTCGGGCGCTTCCGTCCAGCACACCGGGTCGGGAACAAACACAATCTGGTATTTC
>JACRFF010000190.1 GCA_016218005.1 Ignavibacteriales bacterium | reverse complement strand
GAATACCGCCTGACGTCCTTGACCTTTGACTTTGTTAGTAATCTGTTCAACGTTCGGCATGGTCGCTGCACGATCCAAATGAACGCCGAAGATGTTGAAGCCGTTTCTTGCCAATTCGATTGCGCAAGCGCCGCCAAATCCGCTGGATGCGCCTAGCACCAACGCCCACTTGTTGCCATTGCTTCTAACATCTGACTGCATGGATTCCTCCTGGAGAAAAATACTTGCGCAAGATACTGTAATGTCGATGGAAAATCAAATTTCTCTATTCGACAGTGACACTCTTGGCGAGATTGCGAGGTTGGTCAACATTTGTTCCGCGTGCGATCGCCATGTAGTATGAAAGCAACTGCAAGGGAACGACATTGAGAATGGGTCCAAAGAAGCCATACGTGCGCGGTACTCGGATAACAAACTCCGCCAGCTTCTCGATCTCGTGGTCGTCTTCATTAGCAATCGCAATGATCCTTCCCTTGCGCGCCCGCACTTCCTGCACGTTGCTGAGAACCTTTTCGTAGATCGCATCCTTGGGAACCACAAACACCACCGGCATGTTTTTATCAATGAGCGCAATGGGGCCGTGCTTCATCTCCGCCGCAGGATATCCCTCGGCGTGGATATACGAAATTTCTTTGAGCTTCAATGCACCTTCAAGCGCCACGGGGAAATTTGCTCCGCGCCCCAAGTAAAGAAAGTTGTTCGATCCTTTGAATTCATCGGCCAGACGTTGTATTTGATCGGCGTTTCCCAGAACCTTTCGCACCTTGTCGGGAAGAGCGTCGAGTTCCTTCGCCAGAATCTTGCCGTCTGTTTCCGACATTCCTTTAGCACGCGCAATCATCAGCGTGATGAGTGCAAGCACCGTCAGTTGTGAGGTGAAAGCTTTCGTTGAAGCGACGCCAATTTCCGGACCGGCGTGAACATAAACGCCGCCCATCGACTCTCGTGCAATCGTGCTTCCCACCACGTTGACAACTCCAAGCACGGTTGCGCCCTTCGCTTTCGCTTCCTTGAGCGCTGCAAGCGTGTCTGCCGTTTCACCAGATTGGCTCATAAGCAGAACAACATCTTCAGAAGTAACAACGGGATTGCGGTAGCGAAATTCTGAAGCATACTCCACTTCAGTCGGAATCTTCGCAATCTGTTCCAACATATACTCGCCCACCAAGCCGGCGTGCCACGAGGTTCCACAACCGATAATAATGATCCGACGCGCATTGACTAACTTCGCCTGAACGTGTTCCAATCCGCCAAGCCGAACGCCGCCTTGTTCCACTTGCAGCCTTCCGCGCATGGCATTGCGTATCGTCTCCGGCTGTTCGTGAATCTCTTTCAACATGAAGTGATCAAATCCGGCTCGCTCGATCTGCGATAGATCAAAATCAATTTTCTTGATCTCCTTCGTAACCTCAACTTGGTCTAGCGTGGTTGTTTTGAACGCATCCGCGGATACCTCCGCCACTTCGCCATCATTGAGATAGACAACTTGACGTGTGTGAGCAATGATCGCCGCGGCATCGGAGGCAACCATGTTCTCACCATCACCGATACCGAGAATCAGCGGACTGCCAAGTTTTGCGACAACAAATTTCTCAGGCTCTTTGGACGACATGACAACGAGACCGTAGGCGCCTTGAACTTCCTTCAACGCCAAACGAACGGCCGTGAAGAGGTCGTTGCCATTCTTCATAATTTCTTCAATGAGGTGAGATAAAACTTCAGTATCGGTAGCGCTCTTGAAAACGTGGCCATCCTTTTGCAGTTTGGTCTTCAGAGTCTGAAAGTTTTCGATAATGCCGTTGTGGATGACGGCAATGGTTCCCGAGCAATCGGAATGCGGGTGCGCATTCGTGTCGTTCGGCTCACCGTGCGTTGCCCAGCGCGAGTGGCCCATGCCAATTGTTGACGCCGGTAATCGGTTGAGGACAAGCGCTGCCTCAAGTTCTGAAACCTTGCCGGCTTTTTTCTGGAAGAACAACTTTCCCGATTGAGCGACGGCAACACCCGCAGAATCATAGCCGCGATACTCCAATCGTTTGAGTCCTTCCAAAATAATTGGCAAACACTCCCGCTTCCCCACGTAGCCCACAATGCCGCACATACGACTTTCCTTTATGGTTTGATTCCGACAACGCCCATCATCCGACCGGAACGATGGGTGTCTCGCCTAAATGAATGGCACGTTTCCGGCGAGCAAATGGTGCACGTCGTGTTCATCTCAATGTTTCCAGCCGATACGCCCATCTCCACCATGTGATCAAGATTTGCTTTCTTCAGATCGACAAATGTTCTCCCATTGCGGATGGCCACATTCGCGCCGTTGAATTGGTTCGCCACGTCATGGCCGATTTCATAACAACAAGCTCCTGCCGCCGGTCCGATGAATCCAACAATGTGTTCCGTATGTGCGCCGAATTGTTTCTGCATAAGATTGACCGTGGTGCCAACGATTCGAGCAACCGTTCCACGCCATCCAGCGTGAATGGCTGCAACGACATTTGCCCGCGAGTCCCACAGAAAAATCGGTACGCAATCAGCAACGGTAATCGCAAGATACACTCCGGACTTGTTGGTAACAAGCGCGTCGCATTCTGCATAGCTTCCCGGGTCGGGAGCTTCTTTTGCCACGCCTGAATGACATTGCATCGGATAGGCAACGTTGGCTTCGACAATGCCTAACGAGCCAAAAAAACGCAGGCGATTTTGCCGCACGCTATCTCTGTCGTCTCCAACATTGTAGCTCAAGTTCATGCCAAATGCGCCGCCGCTGACTCCGCCCTTTCGAGTGCTGATACCAAACCGTAACTCCGGAGACTTTCCCAACATTTCCGACGTAACGATGGGAACTTGGTCTGCGGTGAAATCGCTCATAACGGAAATCTCAGAATGAATGTCGTCCCCTTGCCACGCGCCGACTCGAAGCTCACGGTACCGTTCAAGTTTTCAATCACATTGCGAGTGATGGCAAGACCAAGTCCCATGCCTTCAGACTTTGTCGAAAAGTTGGGCGTGAATACTTTTTCTCTCAACTCGTCAGGAATGCCGGGCCCTGTGTCGTGAATCCGCACAATTCCCGACTGATCTCGAACTTCCGTGCTGACCGTCAGCGTGCCGTTCGCGTTCATCGCTTGAATCCCATTGCGAACGATGTTGATCAATGCTCGCCGCAGTGCATCCTTATCTGCAATGAGCCGGAATGGAACATCACACAAGTTGAATCGAAACTCAACGTTTCCGGTTTGCTGAAAGAGTTGGAGGCATTCCCTTATCAATTGATGAATATCGAGCTGTTCATAGCGGGCTTCCGGCAGGCGGCCAAAATTGGAAAACTCGGATGCGATTCGAGACAATGCATCGACCTGCTCCATCACGTTCGACGCCACCTGTTCAAGTAGCTCTTCCCGTCGTTCGTGCCGGTCTTTGAATGCCTGACGCAAATGTTGCAGGGAAAGTTTTATCGGTGTGAGAGGATTCTTGATCTCGTGGGCAACCTGCTTGGCCATCTCCTTCCACGCAAGTTCACGCTCTGCTCTAATCAATTGTGCGCGGTTGGTTTTCAACTCTTCGACCATTCGGTCGAACGTTCGAACCAGCACGCCAATTTCGTCGGATGAGCGAATAGGGATACTGACATTCAGATTGCCTTGCCCGATTGCTTCGGCCGCCCTCGTCAAGTCCCGAATCGGTCTGGTAAACCGCCGCGCAATGATAGCGGATGCTATGACCATCAATACGAACACCACTCCATACGCAGCGATGAGAAACGCGTTGCGCTCGGCCAAGTCATCTTCCACTTCTTGCTGTCGGAAGATGGTTGGCAAAGAAACAACCCCTGCAACGCGGCCGCCAACGATGATCGGTTTGTATCCCACCAAGTATGGAGTGCCGTCGATCTGTTCTTGCTGAACAGAGATTGGTTTCTGGAGAAGGACCAATTCGGAGAACGGCTTGCCAGAAAGTCTGCGGTCTAATAATGACGAAATGAACAATTCGTGGACACTCGTTGCTTTGAGCTGCGACATCCCAAACACAGAGAAGTCGATGCGCAGGTCGGCGGCAATGGCTTCGCAGAAATCATTATTCACTCCTCGCTCGAAATCTTCGTCGTTCGAGACGTATTGATAGATTTTCTCCACAACAGTGTTGAGGTCGCTGGCCAACGAAGCAGAAAGAGACGCTCGCACTCGCTCTTCTGCGACGCGTTGATTGTATATGCCAATGATAATCAGCGGCAGCACGGACAACGTTGCAAAAGCAAGAAAGAGTTTTGTTCGGAAGCTTAATCCTTGTTTCCATTGTCGAGCGCCGATCCGCCACGACCATATTCCTCCGATAACGAGAACCATCAAAAGATTGCTCACCGCTATCTTGATCAGCCAAAACACATGCCATCGGATATCGATCTCCTCTAACCGCACCGCAAAGAGGCGATCTTCGTCATAAGGATCACGCGCAACATAGGTAATGTGAGCTTTGCCTCCGATGATTTCTGTCGTCCACGCGCCTGTTGGCTTTTGTTTCAGCGCAGAACGCATTGCTTCCGACGGCGAGGACCCGATAGAAAGGCCCGGCATTGTTGAACGGATAAGTTTGTTTCCCAAGTACTCGCTCACCGAGAGTTCGCGCAATCCAAAGTGCAGTTCCTTGCCTTGGCTCTTTCTCAAGGGGTCAATGGAGCCGGCTGCAATCGTCGGTTCAAGCGGTGAACCAAGCATCAATGCGGTGCTGCCCACAACCGCTCCATCTTGCGAGCGAACGAATCCCCAAACGCCGGACACTGAAATTTTTCGTTGAGGCAAAGATTGCATCAGCGGGTGATAGAACCCTTCCTCCCCAGCAAAAAGTTCTGTCAAACCCTCTTGCTGTTCAAAACTGTTGAAGCCGAGCGAAAATCTGTCAATCTCTTTTCCTTCTCTATTATACAGAGCGATGAGAGTGCTGACACCTTGACGATGAAGCAATGATTTTTGCCAAAGAAAAAATGCGATAGACCCTTCGTCCTCTTCAGAACTTGCTGTCGGAAAGGAATTCGCAAGACTCGCTTCCAGCGTCTTAAACGATTCACGCAACAAGTATTCGTGCCAAGAGTCGATTGGACGGACGATGTTTGCCGTAATCAATTCAACGTTCTGGCGCTCTTTCTCGTGTAGCTTCTGATCGAGCAATGGAATGGACACAAGGAAGCCGATGAACCACACTCCAACCAGCACCCGGCGGGAATGCCGCAAGAGATCGCCTTGCACGCTCCGCTCCAAAAATACACCGACCACAATAATGATGAGAGCATGAACAATGAGCAGCCACGGAGAAATGGGCGATTGTCCATCGACAAGTATAAATACCGATAGCCCGACCACAGCAATGCCGGCCTGCACCAAGCCAGATAATGCGCGATTGATTACCATTGACCGTGCAAGATGTCGGTAGACGACAAAGAGCGTCATTGCAAAACCAACATAAGCGATCGCGGTACTACTGATAACAAGATATCCGACCGCCACAAGAAAATCCGGAACGACCTCATACGGATTCTGAAACCGAATTGTCGAGTCAAAGATAATGCTTCGGATAACTTCAGCAAGGCCGCGCGAAAGCCAGCCAAACAAAAGCACGACCGTCAGCATCAACAATGGAGCAAGTACCTTCGCATAGGGGTATGCCGCGGCTTGTGGAGGAATCGAGCGTATGGCGGAGCGAAACAAGAGGATCGACGTAACCGCCAGCGCAACGATGGTCAACAACAAATCTCCAAGAGAGGAACTTAGGCCGAGCCAATAGGGGGATGCGTAAACGCTCGGATCGAACAGGTTGCCGCCAACAATGGCGTCGGGGAAGTTAAGCAAGCGCCAGCAAATTCTGTTCATCCATACCGATAGCACCAATGAAAACGAAAAAATCAGATCAGTACCGATATGCTTAGCTAACAGGATGAGCAAAATGGAGACCACGCTCAACGTTAGCACTTTCAAAATGACAACGATCAAACCGATGGTTTCGTGAAGCCGGCGTCCAAGACTCTGAACTTCTGCGGCTGGTAGTTGCAGCAATGCAATCTCTTTTCCAGCGAAGTCACGAAGAGGGACTGTTATGCTGAGAGAATCTTTTGGATGGTCAACGGGGACAATAACTGATCCCGCCTTGTATCGCTCTGCCCACGATTTTTGACCGCTTGAACCTCCCGTTGTGCTAACATTGCGATCCCATTTTGAATCGAGAATTTCAGACGTTACAACGTAGAGACTTGCACGTTTATTAATAACGCCTACGCACAGCACGGCGTGTAACGGGTGGTGGAGAATGATGACGATTGTATCCGGTGCAGCCAAAAAATTTGCTTGCTCATATTGCTGCACTCTTCCGGTTCCAGACCAAGCAAGAATTGAACCGTTGGTATCCACAATATCTATCGTCAAGCCATCGTCCGGCCTCATTGAATCTAATCGTGCAAATGCAGAAGCAATGCTCGTTCGCTCCTTCGAGAGCGCTGACCGTAGGAGAGTTGAATCGGAAGCAACTCGAAATGAATAGGCCGCAAGACGTTTCACCTCTGCAACGAAGGATGCGTTGACATTCTGCCGGAATTCTGTAATCAACTCTTGCTTTCGTTCAAGAGGAGGCGATGCCGTTGTCTCTCGAATAACAACCGCGACAACGAGCGCGATGATGCAAACAAAAAAGCCCCAGACGAGGGGCCGGGTTGGGGAACGCCGCACTATCGTATTCAGGTCAATAGACATTGAATTGATTGATCACCCATCGGCCATTCCACTGCGTCAAGCCCACGTAAATTTGCATCACGCGAACGCCTTCGGCGGATGAGAACGTCAAGCTGCCCGAAGCGAACGGGGCTTGACCGCGGTCGTGCACTGATGTGAATTGAAAAGACGAAGTTTTTCTTTTTGCAAGATAACGAGAGAGAACTGCACTGGCTTGATTGGCTGAATACAAATTCTTCTCCGCGGCGGGCACTCCAACGTCTACCGCTTGCGCCATCATCGGCACGAGATTCTGAACGGACTCGGACGCCAAGATCTCCGCGACACGCTTGAAGATGCCGTGCACTTCAGGGTGTTGTTCTTCACGCGCACTTGTCCGCGGATCGGCAAGCATCTTGCGTTGTTCAGGCTTCGCAATGGGGCGGCGTTGCGCCAGACATTCTTGAACCACTACCACACAGATCATAACGAACAACTTCTTCATAGCGAAATCAATGTATCGGACATGGGAGAAAATATAAAAACGGCATCGCAGCCAACCGCCG
>JACRFF010000024.1 GCA_016218005.1 Ignavibacteriales bacterium | reverse complement strand
GGTTTACGAAATAACTTCCTGAAGAAAGTTGTTCGTTCACAACGCCGTAGGGTCAGAGCTCCTTTGGCCCCTTACCTCCCATACTCCGGAGATATTCGATGACTTTCTCGTGCCCCATCTCGACCGCAAACGATAGGGCAGTCTGCGTGTGTGTGGTCACCTGTGTGTAGGTCGATTGCGCGATTACGTCGTATCCCGACTCCCGTACTTTTGCTTCGACCGTTTCGTTGATATTGTATTTGCCGGTTTCATACAGGGCTTTCAGCGCTTCGAGCTTTCCGTCCAGCGCCGCCTGAAAGAAGTAGTGCAACTGCCAGATGTACTTTTCGCCTCCAGGGAAAACGTGTTTGTGTTTCAAATCTGCGCCCGCCTTGACGAGCGCCCGGACCATTTCCGTGTTGTTGCTATTCACCGCGTAGTACATCGGTCGGATCACCCCGCCGTCGGGATCTACCTTCTTTGCCAGCAGCCACTTCGTAAACTCTACGTTCTGGTATTGCACGGCAAACGTCAGCGCAGTCCCGGCGGCGCTCTTTTCTTCCGGGTCGACCCCTTCGGAGGCAAAATAGTCCGCGAGTTCGGTGTTGGAAGAGTAGTCGTTCTCCTGTGCCCGGGTCATCCATGCCGGCAGTGGTGTTCCCTTGGCTTCCATATCTGCCTTCGCCTTGTTCAGCATCTCAATCCGCACCGCCGGTGTGGACGTCGTTGCAACCGTCATCAACACCGTTCCCATCAAGCTCTTCTGTTTTGCATCCGCTCCCTCCTTCACCAACAACTTCACGTTGTCGATATATGCACCGTTCATCACGAGGCCGGTAAGCATTGTGAACATGTCCATTGGACCTCCCTTGGCTTTCGGGTCGGCGCCGGACTTGAGCAACAGCTTAGCGACCTCAAGATGTCTCTTGGAGCCCGCCATCATCAGCGGGTATATCTGTGTCGCGGTCGCTTTCATATTGACATCCGCCTTATGGTCGATCAAGAACTTAACCAGATCGACGTTCGCCGTCATTACGGCGAGCAACAGCGGCGTGTAGGCCTGTTCGTTTTTGCCGTTCACGTCTGCACCGTTGTCCAACGCGGCTTTCGCCGCGGCAACATCTTCCTTGTTGATGGCGTCAATCAATGCTTTCAGCTTTTCGTCCTGTGGAAAGACAAATGAAACCGTAAACAGGATTGTGATCAGAATTTTGGCGAATGATCTCATAATGGAACTCCTTTCTGAATAGGGAACACGTTGCCGTTTTGACACCACGGCTATTTCAGCAGCAGCATTCGTTTCGTTTCAACAACATTGCCTGAGTGCAAACGATAGAAATACATCCCGCTTGAAACATTTTGCGCATTCCATGTCGCGGAATAATTTCCTGCACTCATTTGCTCATTTACCAGCGTTGCAATTTCTTTCCCCAATACATCATACACTTTCAACGACGTGAATCCTGAAACTTGAGTCCTGAATCCAATTGTAGTTGTTGGATTGAACGGGTTGGGATAGTTTTGGGACAATGTGTATTCTTGAGGAATCTCCCCCCGCTTTTTATCTTCAACCCAAGTTACTCCACCCGTAGTGGTACGAAGAATTGTGCCACCAGATCCTACCGCAGTTCCGGTGCTGGCATCGGTAAAGGAAACGCCAGAGAGATGGTTTGATGTTTTGCTTGTTTGGTTTGTCCAGTTTAAGCCGCCATCGGTGGTGCGGAGAATTGTGCCACCAAATCCTACCGCAGTTCCGGTGTTTGCATCGGTGAATGAAACGCTTCTCAACTCGTTTGTCGTTCCGCTCGTTTGGCTTGTCCAACTTGCGCCGCCATCAGTGGTGCGAAGAATTGTGCCGGCAGATCCTACTGCAGTTCCGGTGTTGACATCGGTGAATGAAACTCCGTTGAGATGATTCGTCGTTCCGCTTGTCTGTTTCGTCCAATTTGTGCCCCCATCAGTGGTACGAAGAATTATGCCATCCGATCCAACGATTGTTCCGATGTTTGCATTGGTGAAAACAACACTGTAGAGATTGTTCACCGCCG
>JACRFF010000184.1 GCA_016218005.1 Ignavibacteriales bacterium | reverse complement strand
TCGGGCGGAGTCCCAATGATTTCGACTTCATTATTTCTGACTAACTCATCAAGCAGTTCACGAGTCAGCAACAGTGGTTTTCCGGTCCTCAACACATACTCGGTCAAACCTCTCCGCTTCGCCCTCGGCAACGGAGCCGGATCGAATTGGTCGACAAAGAAAGGAAATGACATAGTTTCCGTGCTTGCGTCGTATAATGCGATGTAACAATTTTCAGCATACATCACTTTCTTGGTGTTGTGATGAATGCTCTGCAGCAATTCGTCGAGACTCGCCGCGGTGTTGACAGTTTCTCCTATCGCATACAGCACCTCGCGCTCCTGTTCGGCAAGCTTGCTCGCCTCTTCGGCGAGCTTGCGTTCGGTGATGTCGAGTATGGTCCCTTCGATATGCTCGATGTTCCCGGACGGATCACGGACAATGAACGTTCGGTCATCTATCCATCGCACATCACCCGACTTCGTTGCAATTCTATATTCCTGAGTAAACCGATCCGTCCGCGATTCCAAATAACCTTTCACTTCATCAGCAACACGAGGAAGATCTTGAGGATGGACAATCTGGGCGTAATCAAGACGGCGCGAGTAGAAGTCATCGGCGGTATATCCAAACTGCGAAACCCCTTCTGAGACAAACGAGACGGGCCACCCAGACTCAGGAAGCCAGTGGAAGAGTACCACCTGGCTCTTATCCACAATGCGTTCTATGCGTCGACGGTTCTCCTCCGCCCGCCCGCTCGCTTCTTCGGCGAGCTTGCGTTCGGTGATGTTGCGAACAAATCCCTCGAAGTGTAAAGTTCTCCCCTCGGCATCTTTCACTGCGTGAGAATTGAGTTGAATCCAAATTGGCGCTCCTCCTTTTTTCTTCCAAAGAATTTCAAGGTCGGCTGCGGAACCTTCCGGCTCGAACTGCGCAATAAGAGCCGCACGCTGTTCTTCGTTGAAGTAAACGTCCTTTGCCATGTCCAAGCGCATCATTTCTTCCGGAACATCATAACCGAGAATTTTCACAAGCGCACTGTTCACCGTAATAAATCTGCCATCCAGGGAAGACTGATATATCCCCACCGGCGCAAGGTTGAAAATATCTTTATACTTGTGCTCGGAAAGAAGCAGAGCCTCTTCGGCAAGTTTGCGTTCGGTAATATCGCGTGCGATAACATGAAAGCCCGCAAACTTCTTCCCTTCTAAAATGAAAGAAGCGTTTTGTCCAAACCATTTCACTTCTCCCGGCTTTGTTCGGAATGGATATTCAATGTATGTCGTCGGTTTCTTCTCAAGAAATTGTCGGAGGTAATTTCTCTTAACGCGCCCCCGGTGCTCGGGAAGCACAAGGTCAAGGTAATTGAGCCGCGTAATTTCCTCCAACGAATAGCCGACGGTTTTTAATGCCGCCGCATTTGCGTACGTAAAGTTCCCTCGATTATCGGTCGAATAAATAACATCGGTAGCGTTTTCAACAACTTCCCGATATTTTTTCTCCGACTCTTGAAGAGCTTGTTCTGCTTTTTTTCTTTCGGAGATATCGGTTGCAACACCGATGAGACCAATAAGTTTTCCGTCCTTGTCCGTAATTTTTGAAGTACTCAAGGTAATCGGAAACACGGTGCCGTCTTTTTTTCGGTTTATGATTTCAAGAGTGAGGGGGCTTTTCATCGCGCTCTCGTGCACCTGCTGCACCACCGCGGCTGGGTCGTGGGCGGCGCCGAGAATGCTTGGGGTGTTTCCGATAATCTCGTTCTCCGTGTAACCATAACAATCGAGAAACGCTTTGTTCACATAGATGAAGCGATTCTGAACGTCGGTTATCGAGATCAATTCTTTCGAGCTTGCAAGAGATTGCGCGAGAAGAAGGTTTTTTTGTTCCGCGTGCTCAACGAGTTGAGTCTTCGACCTGCTTGCCTTTTCGGCCCGCTTTGCCTGCGACGCAAGGTGAGCGAGCTTCTGCCCGGTCATATCAATAATAATGCCCCGCACGCCTACGGATTTGTTTCGACGAATAATTGGGGAGGAATAGACTTTAACAGGAAATGTCGTGCCGTCTTTCCTCAGCGCCGTGTATTCAGGGTTGACCGGTTTTTTACCTCGCAGCACCAGGTCGATATTCTTCTTGACCCGCTCGCGGTCTTCGGCCACAAACATCTGGGGAACATACAGCCCGTTATTAAAATCTTTTTGGGTGTACCGAAAAGAAATGAATGCCTCTTGATTTGCAAACGTGATCAAGCTGTCGGCATTGATCTCGAAAACAGTTTGCGGCAGCACATCGGCCAACCCCTCGAACCGTTTTCTGCTTTTGCCCCGCTTGCGGCGCGGCGGCTTGGGCTTGTTCTTGCGTGCGGACATAAGCTTTGTTCAAGCAATCGTGCGTTATTCTTTTTGTTTCTGCCCGTATCCCGGATAGAGTTCCTTCATGCAGTCCGGGCAAATACCGTGGCTGAACAACGCTTCGGAGTGTTCCATGATATACTTTTCGATTTGGTTCCAGTATCCTTTATCGTCGCGAATCTTTTTACAGTTGGCGCAGATGGGAAGCATTCCGCTCAATGCGCGAATACTCGCGAGCGCGTCTTGAAGTTCGCGCACCAACCGCTCACGCTCCTGTTCAACCTTCTTCCGCTGGGTGATATCTTCGGAAATGCCCACCAGGGCGATGGACTGGCCGAGATCGTTGCGGATGACGGAAGTAGAGAGTTCAATCGGGAATTCTTCGCCGTTTTTTCTGAGATTGTATAATTCCCCCCGCCATCCTCCCGCTTTCGTCTGCTGGAGAATCACGGGTAAGAAATCGGGGTCGTTGTTCGGAGAGCGTAGAAGGGAGACGTGTTTGCCGAGCAGTTCGTCGGCTTCATAGCCGTAGGTCTTGCAGAATGCTTCGTTGACAAAGATGATTCTGTCGTCCATCGTCGTGACGCCTATACATTCGTTAACGCTCCGCACGGTGTGAGCGAGTATTTCCATTTGCTCGTTCATCCGTTGTCGGCCAGTGGTATCAATGACCACGGCAAAAAAGAAATACTTCTCGTTTTGGTCAAAGCATTGTAAATGTACTTCAACAGGATAGGTGCTGTGGTCGGCGCGGCGATGGATGGTTTTGAACACGAGTTTGTCCTTTTCGCGTTGGAGGAGCGGACGAACCAGTTCGCGGAACGAAACCTCGGTGAACTCGGGCTTGATGTCGAGCGAGGTCAGCAGCCGTAGTTGTTCAAGCGTGTAGCCGAGGTTTTGCCTTGCCCCATAGTTTGCGAACTCGAAACGCAGCGTGTGAGCATCAAAGATATAAATCTCATTCAAGCTTGCTTCGATCATCTGCCACAGTCTTGTTGCCTCTGTCTCCGCACGCTTGCGCTCGGTAATATCGCGAAAACTCCAAACCCTGCCAACGGTCTTTCCACTGAGCCACTGAGGTTGGGAATAGCGCTCGAAAATTCTGCCATCTTTAAGCCCCAGCATATCGTAGCTCTCAGCTTCCGGCTGTACATACAACTCCTTGACTTTCTTCAAAAAGCCCTCCGGATCTTTCAATTGATCGAGGACAAACGCCAACGCCTGATTGTCATCCCGCGACGCGATGATGGAATCTGGAATGCGCCACATACCCACGAACTTTTGATTGAAGCTAACGATCTTCC
>JACRFF010000183.1 GCA_016218005.1 Ignavibacteriales bacterium | reverse complement strand
TGATTCGCACTGATGGTGTGATTTCGCTGAGTGTCAATCCAGAAAATTGTCAATCTGTGTAATCCTCTCATCGGCGTCAATCTGTGGTTCAGACCTCCCCCTCCACAATCGCAATCTCTTCCTCCGTTAGCTCGTACAGCTCGTTGTGCGTCGGTCCCCAGATCAGCGACCAAAATTTTCCGGTGGTTTTGTCGCGCACATAGACGTAACGCTCCGGCTGATCCCACGGAAGTGAGTTGTAGCGAAACCGCGTGAGGCGATTGTCTCGCGGAGAAATAATTTTCCCTGATGGAATATACAAAGCTAAGGATAAGCCGCACGCCCGCTGCCTATCACGGCCACAGCCATCCGAACATGCCTGCCGTAAGAAGAGCGTAGATCAGGCCGTCCACCGTCGCTTTGATGGTCGTACTCCATGGACGGCGGTACCAGATAGTCATCTGCCAGAGTGCAAGTGAGTATCCCAAGAACGCAGTAGTTCCTGCAAATCGAAAGACCTGAAGGTACTGTGCACCAATCGGAAGTGCTCGTCCCGCAACATACGCGGCGAAGAACCCGACAACGATGGAATAGAGAAACCAGAGAACGAGCGACATTACCATCGGTGTAGGACCATTCGGCCAGACCGTGAGTACCATGACCGGACCCTTTTTCATCTTTTCAATAAACTCCGGAGAGCGCATCTCTTGTGTTCCAGACGCACGCGGGATCATGTATTCGCCGGGTGGTATATTGTGAGGACGGAGAGAGTCCATCACGTCATCTTGGTTCGACAGCTTGGGGTAGTCATTCTTGTGCCAGAGCGACATCATGTGGATGGCGGAACTCACGATGAAGACGATCACAGATGACAGCAAGATTGGGAGCCAAAGCAAATGCAGTTGTGTCATGGTGATTCTCCTTTATATTGTTTGTGAATGGTTGAACAATGTCTTCGGACATTGCGTTAATGTTTCAGTAATCAATGCCGTTGCGGCACGAGCCATAATAAAGTACACAACAACCAATACGTGAGTGCCGCAATCTGCGTGCGGGCGCTTTTTGCCCGAACCGTTTTTGCTGCTGATAGGCGGAGAAGCGTCCAATTCTCCTGCCGTCAGTGATGCGATTGATAGAGTCTCACGAGTCCGGCTATCCACATCTTCAGACCATCGGATGACATCGCACAACCTTTCGACTGACCGCGCGTTCAAAACTTCTACGCTTTTTCCTGCTTCCACCAGCGAGTAACGACCTCGGCGATCTTGGTCTTCGACTCGCTTTGCTTCCACTTCTCGTAGAACTTGATATCGCTGCTGTCGGGTTCGGGGTTGGGAAAATCGATTTGAACGCGCAGCGGCATGGAGATCGACTCACCCACAATGAGCGCTTCTCCCTGCCGCAGTGAAGGCAGAACTTCGGTGAGACTCGAAAACGTATCCGGCACGAGCCGCTTGATGTAGTTTTGGTCGAGCGGATTCGTCAGGCGAAGCACAACGTAGTTGTTGCATTGCGAGAGAATGGTCTCCGACACTTCCACCGGCCGCTGACTGACCACCATAATGCTAACGCCGTACTTACGGCCCTCCTTTGCAATGCGCTCCACCGTGCGCCGCGCCGACGACGTTGTCGTGCCCGTGGCAGGGAGATAGTTGTGCGCTTCTTCAAACACCAACAGGATCGGAAAATCGCGGCGGTTGGGATTGTAGAAGTTGAAATCGAACGTCATCCTCGCCAGCAGCGACACGATCGTGTTGACGATATCGAACGGCACGCCGCTCAGGTCGAGAATCGTCACTTGCGCGCTGCCATCCGCGCCGAGCATGCGGGCAAGCAGGTCGTTCAACCCAACGGACTGCAAATATTTTTTGGGCCGGAACATGAATCCATACCGCGGGTCGTTGAGCTTGCCGTCAAGCCGAACAAGAAATCGCGTGAACTTTCCATAGAAGGGACCTTCCTTCGGCGTCGTGCCCGGCATCGATATTTTTTCCGTGTCGAGGAATTGCATTTTGGCGCGCACTTCATTCAAATCCCAAAACACCGGCGTGTCGATCGTAATCAAGCTCGACATTTCCGGATTCTTTCCCTTCTTCGACGAGATGATGAGGTCTTTCAAGACCGTCACCTGACTTGAGGCGTTGTCATCGCGGTCATCGACGAACATTTCGCGCAATACGTCGAAGTTCATCAGCCAGTACGGCAACTCGAATTCGGCAGTATCCAGATGATTGCAGTTGCCCGAG
>JACRFF010000188.1 GCA_016218005.1 Ignavibacteriales bacterium | reverse complement strand
TCGGAACATCTCCCCTTATGAAGGGGAGAAAATTTCTCCCCCTTGCTTATGCCGAAGGCATCTGGCGAAGCCATGGCTTTGCCACCTTCGGGAGGGGGAGTGGGGTTGCAAAAAGCCATCGCCTCTGGCGATGGTAGTTTACTGTTTGGTTTCTTCATAGATGAGATGGAGCAGTAGTGTGCCGACGGCCTCCAAACTTTCCTTGCTGCACTTATCGGGCGTGTCTTCCGTTGTGTGCCAGTAGTTCGTGTTCGCATCGGGATAGGAGAAATCGATCAAGTCAATGGCGGCGACGCCGGCTTCGATGAGCGGGATATGGTCGTCCAACACTTCTGGACCTTGCGTATTGCTGAACTCGCCGATGTGAAGCCGCTCAGCAATCCCGAACACGCGAGCAACGATTTCTGGAAACGATCGGTCGGATTCCCGCTCACGGGCGATGAGAAGATTGCGGTCTCCAACCATATCGATGTTGACCGCAAACGCAGGCGTTTGTTCTTTAAGTAAATGTGCCGCAAAGAATCGTGAACCGAGGCACCACGAGCGAGCGTCGCCAGATGCGCCAACGTCTTCTCCATCGAACAGCACAAGGTCAACTCCGACCAAAGGCGTTTGCGTTTTCAACTGATCGGCCAGCGCAAGGATGATCGCCGCACCGCTAGCGCCGTCATTCGCGCCTGGCACGGGCAGCAGTCGTTTGGCAGGATCGCGCTCAGCATCCGCCCACGGTCTTGAATCCCAGTGCGTCGAAATCATCACTCGACGTTTCGCTTGTAGATTGAATCGGGCAATGACATTGGTAAGATCGATCTTGCCGAGCCGCAGATGGTCATTGGTGAACTCTTGGGTCTCAACAGTATCAGACAATGCCTTGAGGTGCCCAAGAAAAAATGCCAGACATTTTTGATGAGCTTCCGAGTTGGGTACGCGTGGACCGAAATCAACCTGTCGCTGTAAGTATGTCAATGCTTTGTGTCCATCGAATGTCGGTACGACAGTCTGCGTTGGTTGGCCGGAACGTGAAGACGATTCGCACCCGACCGCAATAACTGCAAACCATCCTAACGCCAGAATGGTTGTTGACCGTGCAATGCTCATCGTTTTGCAATCCTGCCTCGGCTGAATCCGGCAAGCAAGGCGCCAATTCGATCTTGTGCAAGCCGATAGGAGGGGGTAGGCAAGACAAAGTTTTGCATGGCGATGGAAAATGCCAGAAGCTCGCCATCCTGCGTGGTTACATAGCCGGAAAGAGAACTCACGCCGCTGATGGAACCGGTCTTTGCGCGCAAATTCGATTCGGCTAAGGTGTGCTTCATCCGCGTACGCAGTGTGCCGTCGATTCCCGCGATGGGAAGCGAATTGTAGAATGAGGGAAAGATGTCCGGTTTCCGATGCATCTCTTTCAACACGGTCGTTAACAGCTCGGTCGTGATGAGATTGTAGTGCGAAAGCCCTGAGCCGTCAACGAGCCGGATGGACATCGTATCGATACCCATAGAACTCAATGCGTGCCTGAGCGCCCAAAGTCCGGAGTTGAAACTTCCGGGTTGACCGTATCGTTGTGTACCCACGGCTTTCAGCGCCATTTCAGCAGAAAGATTATCGCTTACTTTGTTCAAATGGGTAATCACAGAATCCATCGGTCTGCGCATCTCGACAACAGTTGCGGCAGCGGCAGGGGCAACTCCTTCCACAGCTTCGCCGTGAATGCTGATGCCGGCGCTAGCAAGTTTTTCCTTCAAGACTGTGGCGGCATACAACTCGGGCTTCCACACCGTGAGTGAAAATTCTTGAGTGCGGTTAGTGTCTGCCAGCATTTCGCCATCGATGAGAATTGTATTAGAGCGCTGTTTGATAGAGCGATATACTTTGAGCGGCTGCCGGACGCTATCGGTAACGGTCGTTCCGTTATTGCGAATGGCGATGTAGGAAGTGGCAGGATTTGCGGTTGCATTCACAGTGTCGCCGGCCTTCAATCCAGATTTCACGCGGATGGAGACGCAGTTATCATTGAGGGCAAGTGCAGACACAAATGGCGCATCGGGGTCCGGTTCGTCGTCCCACATCCATCCAGTTCCCCAAAACTCATCATCGAAGTATGAAACATCCGCCACAACGTTCCCGTTGATGACCCGCACCCGCATTGCCGCAAGTTTCGCAACCAGCGAGTCGACATCCGCACTTGTCAGGTCGGGATCGCCAAATCCTTTGAGATAGAGATTGCCGTGCACGACACTGTCGGCTTCGAGGGAATCAAGAAGCACGCGGGTCTTGAAATTGTACGAGGTCCCCAATTGCATCAGTGCGGCGGCGGAGGTCAACAATTTCATGTTTGACGCCGGTCGAACGAGCATCTTGCTGTCGCGTTCAAATAAGATTTCGCCGTTCGAAAGAGAAATAATTTTGATGCTTGCCTTGGTGGGGATGAAGATGGAATCTGA
>JACRFF010000187.1 GCA_016218005.1 Ignavibacteriales bacterium | reverse complement strand
TCGGAACATCTCCCCTTATGAAGGGGAGAAAATTTCTCCCCCTTGCTTATGCCGAAGGCATCTGGCGAAGCCATGGCTTTGCCACCTTCGGGAGGGGGAGTGGGGTTGCAAAAAGCCATCGCCTCTGGCGATGGTAGTTTAGAATCGAATCGCAAGAGAGATCAGACTGGCATTCCCAAGGCTCAATGAAAACGGAACAACGGCGTAATCTGCGGAAATCATTGAATAACGAACGCCTAATCCGAAAGACCATAACCGACTTTCATCTCCAGAACGATATCCTGCTCTGACGAAGAGCAAGGATTGGTATGAACACTCAAGCCCTGCCAGCAGTCTATTGGGATTGGGTTTTTTCTCTACATCGTAACCGAGGTACGATGCCAATCCAAAATCTTCGTGCTTGAATTGGTAACTTCCGCCGAACAGAAAGCGCTGGGGAAGATCTGATCGAATTGATTTGACGGCTTCTAATGAGCCTGCATTCACTAAAGAAGCTCCGACTGACAGTCCTTCGAAAGGAGTGCGATAGGTAATGCCAGCATCAACTCCCAATCCCGAATGTTCTTCGACATAAATTTTTTCATAGAGATACTTGAATCCAACTCCAGCGGAGACTTGTGATACAATTTCTGTGGCAACAATTCCCTCAAAGGCGGCTGCACGCGCATCGAACGTTCCTGACGGCGGTCCGGGAATATCGCGGATTTCAATACCGGAGACGCTCGTGGAAGATACCGCAATGCCACACGTGCCGATGTCAAAAGGGATCGCGGCGATGAGTTCCTGCGACGCAATATCTTGGATCCATTGCGTGTGCGATATCGACACCTCAGACTGTTGAATTCCAAAGATGTTGGAAGGATTCAGAATCAAGGACGGGATCGACCCTTGATCTGCAATAAGTGCTTCGCCAAGAGACGCAACTCGTGGATGAAGAGGTAACTTCAAAAATGCTGCCCCCGATGAAGTGCCCTGAGCTGCCGCAATACTTACCCACAGCAGCAAAAGAATGACAAATCGTTTCATTCGAATCTCACCGAAAGTGAAAGTACGTGGATGCCGCCCGGCGAATAAGGTTCAAACACATAGGCATAATGGAAAACGGGTTTCCAATTTGAAGCAAGATTGCCGACAAAACTTAGCCCAACCGAGGGTCGTGCATCTACCCGTTGCGCTGGCGAAATCTGATCGATGCCTGCGCGTACCTGAAACGCATCCATAAGAAAATACTCTATGCCGCATCGAACATAGTTGTCTGAACCAATTTGCTCAAATTCTCCTGAGAATAAAAGTCCTAACGTTGACTCTTGGTAGCTCAAGCCAATCCTTGTGCGCAACGGGAATTCGTCAATCGTAACATTGCCGAGTTTCCCATACAGCCGATTGGTATCCCATTTGTATTTCGAGCCAATATCCTGCACGACAACGGCGGCTGTCAATTGGTCGGAGAGCCGGTACACAACGCCGAGGTCGATGCTTACCGTTGAGCTATTGATCTTATCAAACAAATGGTAGTACAGAATTTTTGCAGTGACGCCGAAAGAAAATTGGGAATACGGATTGAGGCCAAACGAAAGACCAAATTGATTTTCGGAAGTCGAGTACGTATCGACGAGTCTGCCGTCCCTATCGCGGCCCTCAATGCTGCCAACGCCGGCATTGATTGCCCAGAGAGAAAGTCCGGCGATTGGCTTGAGATGGCGCGTATAGCTGACAAAGTTGAGTCTGCGATCCAACGAAAGAAAACTATATGCTGCAGAAACCGTCGGAGTGGATTCGAAAGAGGTTGCGGCTGGATTGTAATATCCCGCAAGCTCTCCTGAGAGCACAGCCGTCATGGCGTTGCCCAATCCCATGCCGCGCGCGGCGAAGCCAAGCCGCATTGCGGCTCCAGCGGCGCCGGCAGATGACGGCGAATCGGCGCGTGTGTTTGATGCGCAGAAGAGAATCAGAAGGATAGGCGATATCGACGCGCGCAAATTCATTTTAGCACGAAGATTTTTCCCCACGCGGGTGATTGGCCGCTGCCGAATTCGATCCGATAGAAATAAACGCCGTTAGCAACCACGTTTCCGCGGTCGGTGGCTCCATTCCAGATCTCATCGTACTCCTGCCCGACTGTGCGCGGTGCGGCGTGAAGCAATGTGCGCACGGGTTGCATTGCAAAATCGAAAATGCGGATCGTGATCGTTCCATCACCGGTTGAAGGCATCTTGAAATGAACACGCACCGGCTCATCCCCGGGAGAAAATGGAGAGGGGAAGGAATACGTTGACGTCTCGGATGAAAGAGATTGGTAGGTGCGGAAGACCTTCCACGTTGTGCCAAACGGATTGCCCGGCCTATCAAGCGTCATAGCGACGCCCTCGGGGCCGCCAACCCACACTTCGTCATTGTGGATATTGGCCGCAAACACTTCAGGGGCAACAAAGCGGTGGAGTGAATTTGGGTCGTAGATAGTTCCGGCCTTCTGCCATGTGGCTCCATCGTCTGGGGAGCGAAACAATCCCCGATCTGTCGCGGCATAGATGATAGAATCCTTGAAGCTGATGTTGTGAGCGAACTCTCCGAGCAATGTTGCCGACCATGTTGCGCCGCCATCACGGGAAAAGCTAACGCCCCGCACTTCCGATTGAGATTCCGCGTTGATGGTTGCCGCCCACAACGTGCGTTGCGTGCCGCGACGCATCTCATTGATTGCCACAACGAAATTGCCGGAAATTGTTTGTCCCGTATCTTGCGCCGAAATATGTTGCCAGCTTATGCCGCCGTCCGTTGACTTGTTGATGCCCGCAGCAGTGCCCACCCAAATCGTAGAATCATTGCTTGCATAAACGCTAAAGACACGGTGGTTGAGATTTCCCTGCAAGCCGAGTTTCTCGCCGCCGATGGGCGCGAGGTCGAAGTGAAGAGAATCGGTCGGCTTGATCGACTTTGGCGGACCATCGGGGGGCAACACGACGCGCTGCCATGTTTTTCCGGAGTCAAGCGACTTGCGCAGCATACCGGCGTAGTTCGCTGTCCACACAGCACCGGCAGTCAATGCAATGTCGTAGGTAATATTGTTGACTGCGGTCGTAATTGCGAGAGACCGGATATTGTTTATGCCATAGGGAATGATGTTGACCGTTCCCGTGTCTATCGGTTGTGCAAAGTTTTTCCACGTGAGACCGCGGTCGGTGGAGCGATACAATCCGCCACCGGCAGGGAGCGATTGATCATCTTGCTTGAATGTGTATGCCGTGGCTACCCAAATGATGTCGCCTCTGATGGCGATGGCGGAGATTCCTTTTTCATCGAACACGCCGTTGTTGGAAAAATAGAGCCAGCTCGAACCGCCGTCTGAAGTATATTGCAACCCTCGCTCCGTGCCCATCCAAAGAGTATCTCCCCGAACAACGATGTCGTTGACAACATTGGAAAGCGGTAGTGCATTTGCCGGAGAGCCGGAAAGTTTATAGAGTCTCGGGCCTTGTGCCGAACAAGAAACAGCGACCGCAAGCGATGCAAAAAGGATCAGGGCGGCTCTCATTGGACAACCACTACCGTTTTTGAAAGAATGCTGCTCTTCAATCCCGTTCTATCGACAGCTTGGAATTCGAATCGGTATGCACCCGGCGTCGTTGTAGAGGGAAGCTGTACCTTCAGGCTGAAGACGCCGTCGCCTGCAACAGTATCCCCGCTGGGGCCGCCAGCAGCTCCATCATCAAACATCTGAAACGGATTTCCGCTGGAGGGGCTGCCATCCGGTTTGAATGAGTTGAAGAAAACCTTTTGCACGTCAGTGAGACCATCGGGGTCTGAAACGGTTGCGCGAAGTTGAAGCAGTTGGGTAGTACCATTCAATCGAAGCGTATCTGGGCAGGAAACCGACACCAGCACGGGAGGCTGATCTTTTCCCCCGATTCGTACAGGAACCAGAACTTGATTGCTTGCATAGCCAAGTCGGTCGGCGGCTTCAACCTTGAGCCAGAGGGTGGTTTCCGGCTGGCGGGGAAAACCGAATCCGAATGTTGATGAGAACAGACTATCATTTGCCTTCGCATCTCCGTGGCTTGCGTCATCAACTAATGCGCCCGAGGCAAATATTGTTGCGCTGCGGAAATCTGTAAGCGAGTAGGTAACATTTGCGATTGCAGACAATCCATCACGGTGTGCCGCGCGCACGGAGGCGGTCAGCGATATCGAAAGCACGTCATCCGAACCTACCGCGCCGTTTACTTTCATCGTATCCGTATTGATAGATGAAGGAGAGACCGTCGGAATGCCGATGGTCGGAGCGCTGCCTTGAGAGTCGACGAGTTGGCTGTTGCGTTTCTCGCAGCCAACGAATGCAACAAGACACGCAAGAGCGCACGCCGAAAGGAGGGAATGAATACGGTTTGAAATTGGCTGTCCCAAATGGTCAATCAAAAATGTTCAAGAAACCTTGTATCAGTAGCAAATTGCTTGGGCCAGCCTCGTGTGTGTGGAGAGAAATTATCGAAGGAATGTTTGAAAGTCAATCATGGAATCGAAACGGCAAATGGATTGATGGTAAAACTCACGACGAGAATCGCAACGCATCCCCAGCC
>JACRFF010000182.1 GCA_016218005.1 Ignavibacteriales bacterium | reverse complement strand
CGTGCCCATCAACTGCGGGGCGATTGTGGATACGCTGTTCGAGAGTGAATTATTCGGCCACAAGAAAGGCTCGTTCACTGGTGCTACCATGGATAAAGATGGCCTCTTCAAGGTTGCAGACAACGGCACGTTGTTTCTGGATGAGGTGAGCGAGATACCGCTGAGTTCGCAGGTAAAACTGCTGCGCGCCATCGAGCAAAAAGAGATCACGCCGGTGGGCACCACGGACTTGGTAAACGTGAACGTTCGTATCATCGCCGCCTCCAACAAAGACCTTCGCAAGGAAGTGGAAGAAGGAAAGTTCCGCGAAGACCTTTTCTTCCGACTCAACGTTATTGAAATCAATCTTCCGCCTCTCAGCGACCGCCGCGAAGACGTTGCACTCTTAGCCAGCTATTTTCTCGACATGTACAAAAACGAAATGGGGCGGAACATTCAGGGCTTTACCAATGAAGCGATGAACGCCATCCTGAAATACAAATGGAAGGGAGAAGTGCGCGAATTGGAAAACGTCATAGAACGTGCCGTCATCTTTTGCGATGAGAGCTTTATTACACTCGATCACCTGCCGGAATATATGTGGCCTGCCGGCGAGTTGGAGTCGGGACCTAACCTTGCAGGCGAGCATTCTCTCAAGCAGGCGGTGCGTAACTTCGAGCGGCAATACATTCTTCAGGTGATGGCGCAACACGGCGGCAACAAGGATGAGGTTGCCAAAGAGTTGGGCGTCAGTCTTTCATCTTTGTACCGAAAGATTGAAGAGTACGGCCAGCCGCAGAAATCTGAAGAGTGAATGATTTTCAAAACGCGAATGTCGAATCCTAATACCCACATTCTTTTACATTCACCCATCATCTCGCCCCAACCTATATCCCCAAACCAACTCCTGCTTTACCCCGTTAGAAGCTCATTCACCCCGAGGCTGTCTAAAAAGAAGCAGCATGACAACTTGAACTTTTTGGTCACCCTCGGGGCAAGCGGGGCAATAAACCACCCCGCCGCAAGCAGACTGTGTAAAAAGTCAAGTTCTTTACGAGTCATTCTGAACGAAGTGAAGAATCCACGTTGGAAATGGACACTTCGCTTCGCCTGCCTGCACGCCTGCGTGCCGAAACATAAATGCACTTTGGCGTGCAGGCACGAAGCCGAAGCTTCGTTTCGGCACAGGCAGGCTCAGTGTGACAAAAGTGTGTTTTTACACAAACT
>JACRFF010000181.1 GCA_016218005.1 Ignavibacteriales bacterium | reverse complement strand
TTAGATTCCGGATCAAGTCCGGAATGATTGGTCGCCCCACGCATAGTGCTCGGCATTGTTGACGGAGATTGTGTGCGCAGTCATCGGTTGTCTCTCAAGCGGAGAATTGTTGTAAGAAAGAAATCAGTTTCAGATTGAACAGCTCTGGGTTCTCAAGGTTGGCCATATGAGCTGCGCGTGGGAGAACGTGCATCTCCGACCCCTTGATCGCCTTGTGCATTGCTTCAGAAGCCGAAGGGGGAGTGAGAGCGTCGTGTTCACCGACAAGAATCAGCGTAGGAACAGCAATGTTTGCAAGAGCCGCGCTCGTATCCGTGCGCGAAGCGAGTGCAAGCAGCGTTCCGCCGATGCCAAGCGGCGAGTTGCCCTGAATGGCGCGCTTGATGGATTCCACAGCTTCGGGCGAGCGCGAGAAGGATTCCTGCCAGAACACCGCCTTGACGAAATTTTCCGCGAATGCCGCAACACCGTTTGCCTTCAGAGATTTCAACGACGCCGTACGCTTGATCTTCGCTTCATTCCCATCGGCTTCGCTTCGCGTGTCGGCAAGGATCAATCCGCGCACTCGGTCAGGATGCCGCTCAACCGCACGCAGCGCAATGTATCCGCCCATCGAAAGTCCGCACAGCACCGCCTTGTCGATGACAAGATGGTCGAGGAGCGCGATCAAATCATCAACGAATATGTCGATGGTGAATTGCCCGTCGCCGACTTCTGTTTGCCCGTGGCCACGAACGTCGTACACAATGGCGCGAACACTATTCGGCAGCGCCATCATCTGCGGGTTCCACATTTCGTAGTTGAACGGAAAGCCGTGAATGAACACGACCGGCGATCCTGCGGGCATTCCGCGTTCGACGTGATTGACGGTAATGCCGTTGAGTTGTGTTTTCACCGTGGGTTTCCTCCGATGGAACGATAGACCGACCGTAAGATTGTTTGAGCCGCATTGGGTTTCCCAAGCGACTTTGCCGATGCACGAGCGCGCACAAGCAAGTCAGGCTCTTGCAGTAATCGCTGCAACTTATATTCCAGGTGATCCGGTGTTGGTGCTTTCCAGCCGGCGCCGTGTTCGACGAGCAGATCGGCATTGCGCGCCTCTTGGCCGGGTATCGGATCGATGATGAGCATGGGCAGTTGCTTCGCCATCGCTTCTGCGGAAGTCAATCCGCCGGATTTAGATACGAGCACGTCCGCCGCATCCATCAATTCGTGAATGTTGCCGACGAAACCGAACACGCGCATGTCGATGGTATGAGGCATACTCAGTTTGTTAATGCTCGACTGAGCCTTGGGATTTTTTCCGCACACGACAAGGAGATTGAACGGACGATTTTCCAACCTTGCCATAACGGCGCCAATGCTGCGCGTTATTTCAAAAAGATGTCCAACGCCAAATCCACCCGCAAGCACCAACACGGTAAACGCATTCTTCTGTAAGCCAAGCTTGGCGCGCGCCTCCGATGCTGGAATGCGCGTGCCGAACTCCGGCTGAACAGGTATGCCGGTTGTTGTAATGTCTGCCGATGTTGTCATCTTACGTTCGAGCAGGTATTTCGATTCTTCGTGAAAAACAAAATACTCCTGCACAAACGGATTAACCCAGAGCTGATGCACGTCGAAATCGGTGGTGGCGGCAAACAGCGGAGCGTTGATCCCTGCGCGTCTCAATTGTTCACCGACCGAAATGAACGGGAGAAAATGCGTGCAGATGATCGCGGCCGGACGAAGGCGCTTGAGGGCGGCGAGGTAGTTCTTGTAGTTGACCTCGTCGAAAAGTTTCAGCAAGCCAGACTTGCGGTACGGACGTCGCTCGGATTGAAGATAGAGATAGCCCCACAGCTCAGGTGCACGCTTCACGACTTGCAGGTACGATTCGGAGTACACTCGCTTGAACACAGCGCTGGTGAAATCGAGAACGTCGTAGGTCTCAGTTCGGATCGGCAATCCGGTGAGAGGAGCAGTTCGATGTAATGCTTCTGCGGCGCGAAGATGTCCCGCACCGCCGGTGCAGGAGAGGATGAGGATGAATGATTCTTCGTTCACGTCGGCAATGCGTAGTAGGATTGAATTTGCCGTTCGAGTGCGGCAAGCACATCGGTGCCTGCCGTTCGCTCAAAGGCTGGGAAGAGTTGGCGTTCTTCTTTTCGGATATGTTCTTCGAGAAGCCTGCCGAATTCGGCGAGTTGCTCGCGCGTGGCAGTTGCCACGGAAGCACGGAAGGCTTCGACCCTGCGTTCCATCTCCCGATGGTCGGCCGTCAACCCGGCAACCAACGATTGTGTCGCCGGCGAATGCTTCTCGGCTGCCGGAAACATCACCTCATCTTCGGCGCGGAAGTGCCGCCGAAGATGTCGGTCATAGAATTCTACGATGAACGTTGCCTGCCACGAAGGTTCGTGCGACCACAGGCGCATCAGCGCGCCGGTGCCTTGTTGCAGCCGCACGGCGAGCAACAAGCCATCGTGATGATCGCGGGAGAGTGGGACAAGTGCTGGATTTCGCTTTGTCATTTCGTTCTCAACAAAAAATCCCCCTTAACGATGATACGCAAAGGGGGATTGAACTTCAACGAGTTCTGCCGCGGCTACTTCCGCTTGTCCATCGGAATCCAATTCCGCTCGCCGTAGCCAAGATAGATTTGCCGAGGCCGCGTGATCTTTTGTTCGGGGTCGGTAACGTGTTCCTGCCACTGCGCCAACCAGCCGGCGGTGCGAGGAATGGCAAACAAGACGGGGAACAAATCGAGCGGGAAACCCATCGCTTGATAGATGAGCCCGGAATAGAAATCGACGTTGGGATACAGTTTTCGCTTGACGAAGTATTCATCCTCCAACGCGATGCGCTCGAGCTCGATCGCGATATCGAGTTTGGGATTTTTGCCGGTAACATTGAAAACCTGATACGCGAGGTTCTTGATGACCTTGGCGCGGGGGTCGTAGTTCTTATACACGCGGTGGCCGAAGCCCATCAACTTGCCTTTGCCCTCCTTCACCTCTTTGATGAATGCCGGCACCTTGTTCACGCTTCCGATTTCATCAAGCATGTGCAGCACGGCTTCGTTGGCGCCGCCGTGCAGCGGACCCCACAATGCCGCGGCGGCGGCGGCGACCGCAGAGTACGGGTCGACGTGCGAACTGCCGACGCTGCGCATGACGTTGGTGCTGCAATTCTGCTCGTGGTCGATGTGGAGAATAAAGAGCACGGTCAAGGCGCGCTCAAGCACCGGATTGATGGTGTACTCCTTCGAGCTGGGGCGAAACATCATGTTCAGAAAGTTGCCGGCATAGGTCAGCTCGTTGTCCGGGTAGATGTAGGGCGCGCCTTTGGAATGGCGGTACGCGAATGCGGCAATCGTCGGAACTTTGGCGATCAGCCGGCAAATCTGCGTCATCCGGTTTTCAGGATCGTTCAACTCTTTCGCTTCGGGATAAAATGTTGAAAGCGCGGCAATCGTGCTGATGAACATTCCCATCGGATGCGCGTCGTAGCGAAATGCTTCCATGAGTTTTTTGATACTCTCGTGCACGATGGTGTGGTGGCGGATTTTTATGCGCCAGTCAGTCCGTTGCTTGTCATTGGGAAGTTCACCGAAAAGAACAAGATACGCGACCTCCAAAAACGAAGTGGAGTTTTCTGCCAGTTGTTCAATGGGGTAGCCGCGATGACGCAAAATTCCTTTGTCGCCGTCGATGAACGTAATCCTGCTTTTCACCGCCGCCGTGTTCATCAGCGCCGGGTCATACGTCATCATCCCAAAGTCGTCGTCCTTCACTTTGAGTTGCCGCAGGTCGGTGGCGCGCACGGTGTCGTGCTCGATGGGGATTTCGATCTTCTTTCCCGTTCGGTTATCAGTAATGAATAGCGTGTCAGCCATAGAAACTCCTGGTTACAAGATTGCCGGATGTGTTATGTGCGGATCAAGAAACGAAAATTTCCCCTCTTCTTCCACACAAGAAGTTCGCGATGCGTGAATACTCGTCGTTACTTTTTCCCAAAATTGCACTGCAAGGAGGGGGGCTATACCTTGGGAAGGATTTTCCACTCACCCGGTTGCAATCCTTCAAGCGCCAACCCGCCCATCTTGATTCTCACCAGACGAAGGGTGGGGTGGCCAATGGCGGCCGTCATTTTTCGTACCTGCCGGTTGCGACCTTCGCGCAACGTTATTTCCAGCCATGCGGTGGGAACATTCTTCCGGTATCGGATGGGAATGGAGCGTGGAGGAAGAACAGGATCGTTGTCGAGCAAACGCACCGTTGCCTGCTTGGTCTTCTTATGATCGACAACCACGCCCTCTCGCAGAAGCTTGAGCGCGTGCTTCTCCGGAATGCGTTCGACCTGAGCTACATACGTTCGCGAGTGAGCAAACTTGGGGTCGGTGAACCGATGCTTGACCTCATTGTCATCAGTCAGCAACAGCAGCCCCTCGCTGTCGGCATCCAACCTGCCAACGGGATAGACTCGAGGGGGGAAAGGACCGAAGTCCGCCAACGACTGATGCGCTCCTTCATGGGTGAACTGCGAGAGAACGCCAAACGGTTTGTAAAACAAAATGTAGACATGCGGTTTCATGTTGGTCGAAATGAACTACCCCGCAGCTCCAAAGGAATCCCAACAAGTTCCGAAGGAATGTGCCAAGGACATGGCTTTGCCACCCTTGGCATCGGGACAAGCTGCAGGGTATTCTGGCGAAGGCGAATAAAAATCCCCCGGCCATCGCCGAGGGATTGAGAAGTCGAATCTGGAAATTCTACGGCCCGGCATCGACCGGCTTTTCATCCTCTTTTTTCAACTCGCTCTTTTCCGGTTCGGCGGCGGAGGCGGAGAAGTAAACTTCTTCCTTCTCTTTGTTGAAGTGGACGAGAATCTTGTTCCCCGCTTTGTACGTACCTTTCAGAATTTCTTCCGCAAGCGGGTCTTCGACATATTTTTGTACTGCGCGTCGCAACGGACGAGCGCCGAAGGCGGGATCGAACCCCTTCTCCGCAAGGAAGTCTTTTGCATCCTGTTGTATCTCGATCTCAATGCCCATCGAATGCATGCGGCCAAAGAGGTCTTTGGCGGCGATATCGATGATCTGATGCAAGTGCTCTCGTTCCAATCGGCGGAACACGACAGCGTCGTCAACGCGATTGAGAAACTCCGGATTGAAGATACGCTTAAGCGCATCCTCAATATTATCCTTCATGGCCTTATGCTTATCTGCAACGTTGTCGGTGCCGAAGCCAAGCCCGCCGGTAACCTTGATATCGCGCGTGCCGATGTTCGACGTCATAATCAGAATCGTATTCTTGAAATCGACGCGACGACCGAGACTGTCGGTCAGAACGCCGTCATCGAGAACTTGCAGCAAGATGTTGAAGACGTCGGGATGAGCTTTCTCGACTTCGTCTAACAGCACAACGGAGTAGGGCTTGCGCCGAACTTTCTCCGTCAGTTGTCCTCCTTCTTCGTATCCAACGTAGCCCGGCGGCGCGCCGACGAGACGCGAGACGGAAAATTTTTCCATATACTCGCTCATGTCGATGCGAATCAGCGACTCTTCCGAGTCGAACAGGTAGCGGGCAATGGCCTTCGCCAGTTCCGTTTTCCCGACGCCGGTTGGTCCGAGAAAGATGAACGAACCGATGGGGCGCTTAGGATCCTTCAATCCGGCGCGCGCACGGCGAATTGCCTTGGAAAGCTTTTCGATGGCTTCATCTTGTCCGACCACCTGCAGTTTAAGTTCGTCGGCCATCTTCAATAATTTTTCTGATTCGCTTTGGGCTACGCGTTGCACGGGAATGCCCGTCATCATCGCCACGACTGCGGCGCAATCTTCATCATTGACTTCATACACCGTATCGTGGGCTTTTAATTCCCATTCGCGCTTTGCAATTTCGAGGTCGCTGAGAAGTTTCTTTTCGAGGTCGCGCAACCGCGCGGCTTCTTCAAAGTTCTGCGTTTTTACGACTTGGTTCTTGGATAGCCGGATCTTTTCGATTTCCTCTTCGAGGTGCACCACTTCTTTGGGAACTTTGATGTTCGCAAGATGCACGCGGGATCCGGATTCATCCAGCACGTCGATGGCCTTGTCGGGGAGATAGCGGTCAGTGATATAGCGATCGCTGAGCCGAACGGCGGCATCAATGGCTTCGCCGGTGTAGCGAACACCGTGGTGCTCTTCGTACTTCGACTTGATATTCTGCAAGATCTGAATCGTCTGTTCAACCGTCGTTGGGTCGACCATGATTTTTTGGAATCGGCGGTCGAGTGCCCCGTCCTTTTCAATATATTGTCGATACTCATCCAGCGTCGTAGCGCCAATGCACTGCAGATCGCCGCGGGCAAGGGCAGGCTTGAACATGTTCGATGCATCGAGCGAACCGCTGGCTCCGCCGGCTCCGACGATGGTATGAAGCTCGTCGATGAACAGAATGACATCCCTGGCTTTTTCGAGTTCGTTCATCACCGCCTTCATTCGCTCTTCGAACTGTCCGCGGTATTTCGTTCCGGCAACAAGCGCGGCAAGGTCAAGCGTAACGACGCGTTTATCGTGAAGGACGCGGGAGACTTTCCTTTGCACGATGCGGAGCGCTAATCCTTCGGCAATAGCCGATTTGCCGACTCCCGGCTCGCCAATCAACACGGGATTGTTTTTCTTTCTTCGTGCCAGAACTTGAGCGACACGCTCAATTTCCTTTTCCCTTCCCACAATCGGATCGAGTTTGTCTTCCATTGCGAGTTTGGTCAAGTCTCGGCCGAAGTTGTCGAGCACCGGCGTTTTGGATTTATCCTGCTTTTGCTTTTCGCCCTCTTTGTGGCTGCCTTGTTGGCCAGAGGGTGGGGAAGAAGGCTTGCCGGAAATAATGTTGTCGAGTTCGTTCCGAACGACGTCGTAGTGAACGTTATATTGGTGTAAAATCTGAGCGGCAATGTTATCGTCGTCCCTCAACAACGAGAGCAGAAGATGTTCTGTCCCGATCACGTCGGATTTGTAGAGTTTTGCCTCCAAATAGGTGATCTTCAAAACTTTTTCTGCCTGCTTGGTCAGCGGGATGTTGCCAATGGTCAAAGTTCCGCCGGATGTCCGGACAGTGTCTTCAATTGATTTCTTCAGCTTGTAGAGGTCAACGCCGAGGTTGCGCAAAATCTTGACGGCTATGCCTTCTCCTTCGCGGATAATCCCCAGCAAGAGATGTTCCGTGCCGATGTAGTCGTGTCCGAGGCGGAGCGCTTCTTCGCGGCTCAATCGAATGACGTCTTGTACTCTGTTCGAAAAATTACCTTCCATGAAGTATCCTTATCGAAAATTGGAACGATTGGGCTTGGTGAATCGTCCGACTACTTGAATTCAAAACGACTGCCGCCAAGTTCCTATGAGAATATAACCATTTAACGAAGGGGTGTCAAGAAATCGGCGCTCAATGATGCGCCTGTGTGATGCGCCTGCAACAATAAAGACGAATTGATGAGAAAGAAATTCTGTCGAAGAAGACGAGCGTGCGCTTGAACGAGAATAATCGACCGTGTTTTGAATCAAACTTTGACTTTTCTCCAAAAAGCGGTAAATTGACACGGTAAAAATTGCACAGGATTCTGGAGAGCGAGTGGCATTAGTGCATCCCACAGGCGCAGACAAGCGTCACCAAGAAAAATTGATAGAAGGCGGAGAAGTACCCAAGCACATCGCCATCATCATGGATGGCAATGGTCGATGGGCAAAGCGGCGGGGATTACCGCGCATCGCCGGCCACAATGAGGGGGTGAACTCGGTGCGCGACGTTGTAGAAGCGTGCGGCCAACTTGGCGTAAAGTACCTTACGCTCTATACTTTTTCGACTGAGAATTGGAAGCGCCCGCAAGACGAGATTTCGATGTTGATGCGGTTACTCCTTCGTGCCCTGCGGGATGAACGCGACCGGCTTCACAAAAGCGACGTTCGGCTGACGGCCATTGGCGATATTTCGACGCTTCCTAATGATGTCCGCGAAGAATTGGTCGACGCCATCCGAGTTATGAGGCAAAACAAAGGCCTGAATCTTATTCTCGCGCTCAGCTATAGCGGACGGTGGGATCTCACCCAAGCCATTCGAGAAATTGCCGACCACGTGCATCAGGGGAGATTGAAGCCCAACGAAATTACCGAGTCGATGGTGAGCGACCATCTGGCCACCAGCGGTATTCCCGATCCCGACCTGCTCATCCGGACGAGCGGAGAATTCCGCATCAGCAATTTTCTTCTCTGGCAGATTGCCTATTCGGAAATGGTTATGACCGATCAGTTGTGGCCGGAGTTTCGCCGCAAGCACGTGTACGAAGCCATCACAGATTTCCAAAAGCGGGAACGTCGCTTCGGCAAGGTGAGCGAACAATTAGGGAGTGCGCCTCGGACGCCGGTTCATTATGTGGAAAGGCTCTTCAAAAGTGTTGCGAAATTGTAGTCTCGCGTTCATTCTTCTTATTTCACTCGCCCCAGCTCAAACCCAGCAACGCCCGGAAGTCTATAAGATTCTCGGTATCACCGTCGAAGGGCAATCGAGTTCCGACCAAAGCGCGATCATTGCCAACACCGGACTCAAGGTGGGGGATGAGATCACGATTCCTGGCGAGCAGACCCGCACCGCCATTCAACGGCTCAACAACCTGCGTCTGTTTGACGACATCCAAATTTTGATTGAGAACAAAGTTCAAGATGGCCTCTTCTTACTCATTCGTGTGAAGGAAAATCCACGCCTTGAGAAGGTCGAAATCAAAGGAAACGACGAGCTGAGCGAGGATGATATTCTGAAAAAAATCGCCTTGATCAAAGGCACGATTGTTACGGCGCAAGACTTGTCGCAAGTGGTTCGAATTCTCAAGCACGAATACGACGTTGCAAGCTATTTGAACGCCAAGATCGTTCCCACGCTTGTTCCCGCCAACGACAGTACAAAGCGCGTTATCCTGAAATTGGATATCGACGAAGGCCCGAAGGTGAAGGTCGAGACTATCCGATTTCACGGCAACAAGAAATTTGATGACGGCGATCTTAAATCCGAAATGAAAGAAACGAGCGAACGCCGATGGTGGAAGATTTTTTCGACGCACAAGTTCGACCGAAAGAAATATACTGAGGACAAGGACCTGATCCTAAAGTTCTACCGAAAGAACGGCTATCGCGACGCCGAGTTGGTGAAGGACTCTCTTTCGTACGACGCCACCAAGCGGTATCTCGCGTTAGACATCTACGTGTATGAAGGCCCGCAGTATTTCATCCGCAGTATCACGTGGGAAGGAAATACGGTGTATCCTTCGGATGTGCTCTCGCAGCGGCTTGGGTTCAAATCGGGCGACTTGTATGACCAAGAGCGGTTCGACAAGAACCTCCGCCCAAATCAGGACGAGACCGATGTGACGTCGCTTTATAGCGACAACGGATATCTTTTCGTGCAGATTGAACCGGAAGAAAAACGCGTTGCGAACGACAGCCTCGACATTACGCTGAAGATACGCGAGCGGAACCAGTTTCGGATTGGCAAGGTGCTCATTACCGGCAACACGAAGACCTATGAAAAAGTGATTCGACGAGAACTCCTGACCAAGCCGGGAGATTTTTTCAGCCGACAACTGATTGTGCGCAGCGTGCGCCAATTGGCGCAACTGAATTACTTTAACCCGGAAAGAATCAAACCGGACGTCCGACCGCAGGATGACCAGAAAACCGTCGACCTCGAATACTCGGTTGAGGAAAAATCGAGCGACACGTTTAACATGTCGGTGGGCTACAGCGGCGCGTTCGGGTTCAACGGCGGTTTGGGATTATCGTTCAACAATTTTTCGCTGAGCGAACCGTTTCGCGGCGGCGCCGGCCAGATGCTGACGTTCGATTGGCAATTCGGCGTCAGCAATTCGTACCGCACCTTTTCGATTGGCTTCACCGAGCCGTGGATGCTTAACACGCCGACGCTCTTCGGCGTCAACATTTTCGACACCAAACAATATTATCTTGCCAACGTTCAGTACACGGGGGCATCCGTTCGCGTCGGCAGGCGGTTTAAGTGGCCCGACTATCTCTTCCGCGGCGATTGGACCATCCGGTATCAGCGCAACGAGTACCATCCCATTGGCGCACCATCCGCGTATGACGTTTTGATCGAAGGAACATCGACGCAGTTCGGCATTTCGCAAGTCATTTCCCGCAACAGCACCGACAGCCCGATCTTTCCGACGACCGGCTCCAGCTTTTCTTTGACGACTGATATTTCCGGCGGACCGATCTTTCCCGGCACCGCGCGTTACCACAAGCACGTGTTCAACGCCGATTGGTATCTCCCGTTGACGACATCCGGTCGCGTGACTCTGCTAAGCTCAAATACTGTCGGCTTGATCTTTGGGTTCGACAAAGAGTTCTATGTTCCGTTTCAGGATCGCTTCTTCATGGGGGGCGTCGGATTGGGACAGTTCTACGTTACGACGTTGCGCGGGTACGAACCGCAATCCATCGGGCCGCTGGGCGGCCGGGTGGGAGGCAATGCAATGTTGAAGCACACCGTAGAGCTTCGCTTTGCCCTTGCGTTGAATCCGATCCCAATTTATGTGTTAGGATTTGCCGAAGGAGGCAATGTCTGGCTTAATCATGCCATTCAAGATCCGTCGGACCTGAAACGCTCGGCGGGATTTGGTGTGCGCTTGCTGGTGAATCCCATCGGCTTGCTCGGTTTCGATTACGGCTACGGTTTTGACGCGCCAGTTCCGGGTGGAGAGAAATCCGGATGGAAATTCCATTTCCAATTCGGCAGATCGTTTTGAAAACTCATCTTCCTTATCACATCATCACCAACACGAGGTTACAGTGAAAACAATCATCAAAGCGATTCTGGTTGCCGCGCTGTTCATGCTGGCGACCACACCACTCTTGGCGCAAGCGCAAAAAATCGCATACGTCAATTCGGAAACCATCTTGCGCGAGATTCCGGAAGCCCAAGTTGCCACCAAGGAACTCGAATCCGCCGTCAAGGGATGGCAGGATGAATTGGAAAAAATGGCGAAGGATTTTCAGGAACAGTACGACGATTATCAAAAGAAGCAAGCCTTGCTCGACCCCACCACGAAGTCGGCAAAGGAAAAATCGCTGCAAGAGATGAATCAAAAAATGCAGCAATACCGGTTGGAAAAATTCGACCCGCGGGAAGGCGAAGCAGTGAAGCTGCGCGAGAAAAAAC
>JACRFF010000186.1 GCA_016218005.1 Ignavibacteriales bacterium | reverse complement strand
GAGCAAATGAAATCTATTCAGCGCGAAAGGAAACCTTGCGGGTCGCTTATGAGGCGCACCCAGAAAGGTTTGTTAACGGCATCCCACTTCCGCCTCCATTGCCTGAGACGGCTTGGATCAATAAACCAAAACCGGAGTCTGTAGATGAAAAAAACTCACTAAATTAACAAGGTTAGTGTCTCAAAATCATTGACAACTTCCGCAGAGCCACGCACCGAGCGCCTGAATGTTTGCCAGTTCTGCCTTGACAAATTATATTGGCAAGAATTTCGCTTTGGCAAGGGTTCTAAAAATCTTAGGAAGACCATTGTCACTGGCTTTTTACTATCAGCTTTCTTTACAAAATATCCTAAATCCCCAATAACAGAGGTCCCTTCACACACAGAAGCTACGGCACCAATTAATAATTATCCAGACAATTTTGAGGACATCGTAAAAAGAAAAAAGAGCGAACGTGGGCATCATTGCGAAAAGTGCGCGTTAGACTTATCTGCCCAAGTCCACCGGAAATTCCTTCACGCTCACCACATTAACGGGCAGAAAAATGATAATACTGATAGCAACATCATGCTTCTATGTCTTGGTTGTCACGCGAGTCAGCCCATGCATGGACACATGAAGTCACTCCCCGATTACCAAGAGTTTATACGAATTTTTAGACGGGGTAGTAACCAATGATAGATGAACTGTTTATAGGAGGAAAAGAAATTCCTCTGTGACCTCTGTGATTGAAAGGATTTTTTTTGATGTGAGACAGTCTGACGGAGGGGTGGCAGACGAAGTCTGACGGGGTGGTGGACGGGGTGGCGTATGCATGCGTTCAACTTGCAGGCGATGGCAAAACTAAAAATATGGACAAAATAAATACCCTGAATGTCAACCACCCCGCCCTTCGGGCACCCCTCCTTAAAAAATGAGGGGAGTTTTTTAACCTTGGCACATCAACTTCAGAATTAGGGTTTAATGGTTTTTCAGTTTCATTTTGAGGGCAAGCGAAAGGCGCAGGGTTTCGGCGGTTATCACCTCACCCAATTGCGACAGTGGCAACACCTTGTCCGCCAGGCCTGCGGACACCACGGTCCTGGGCATCGAAGGCGCCACGGCGGTTTCCGGGTTCTGCACCAATATGGCGCCACCGGCAGACTTCACATAGGACGCACCCTTGACGCCATCCCTGCCCATCCCCGTCAAGACCACGCCAACGCAATAACGTCCGAAGAAACCCGCCGCGCTATGAAACAAAGGGTCCGCCGCGGGACGCACAAAATTTTCCGGCGGGCTGTCGCTAAGCCCCATCCGCACGGAACCCGCCCCCTGATGAATATATAAATGACAATCCCCAGGCGCCAGATAAGCATGACCGCATTCCGCAGACATCCCCTCCCTTGCGAGAGAAAACTTGAAGCCGGTGTCGCGCTCAAGAGTGGCGGCAAATGTCTCAAGCATCCACTTGGGGCCGTGCTGTACGACAAAAAAAGCCGCTTCGCAGGTAGGCGGCAGGGTCTTGAACAACTCAATCAGCACGGGCGGGCCGCCGGTGCTCACCGCCACGACGACTCCGACAAGCGGCGGCAAAACCCCAACAGGACTTGGCGCCTGCAGACCTGCCGTCGGCGGCGCGGGCTGTTGCAGGCGGGACAAACCGTTTTCCAGCGATTTCAGCAACTGTTCGCGGCTATAGGGCTTGACCAGAAAATCATCCGCGCCAGCTTTCAACGCGTGCAGGCGGGCTTCCTTGCTGTCGATGGCCGTGAGCATGATGATCAGGGGGCAGGTGGCGATCTCGCTCCTGGCGCGGCGAATCAACTCGACGCCATCCATTTCCGGCATCATCCAATCCGTCAGCAGGGCATCATAGCTACCCTTCTTCAGCAGGTCCAGAGCCTCACGGCCGTTGGCGGACTTGACTACATCATAAGATGCGCGCATAAGGAAGGTTTGTAACAATAGCGCGCTTTGCGGATCGTCTTCGGCAATCAAAATCTTCATTTTATCCTGCCAATCAATTCATGGACTCACATTTTTCCCGAACCATGATGCAAAATCAACACAAAAACCAATTATATTTCAAATCACACGCCCTCCATTTCACAACATTTTCCCCTGGCCTTCTGATATACACCTGACTACGAAGCTTGTCATTGCGATCCCTGCGCCCGCCGTCATCCTGCCATGATAGGGGTAGG
>JACRFF010000185.1 GCA_016218005.1 Ignavibacteriales bacterium | reverse complement strand
TTATACGATCTCCTGAATCGTCATCTTGTCAAACAAGCTGTTGATATTTTTTTGAATCTTCTCCAGCGGCTTTCGAATAGTACAAATGTCAAAGATGGAACAACTCAGGGGTCCATCGACATAACATCCCGCTAACATTGGTCGCTCTTTTTCGATAACACGGATGATATCCGAAACAATGATTGCTTCCGGCTTTTGGCCCAACGCATATCCACCTTTCACGCCTTGCATCGAAACAACGATTCCAGACTTCGCCAATTTTTGTAACACTTTAGCAAGCAGCTCGTATGGTATTTCGTACTCGTTCGCAAGTTCCTTGGCAGTGAAAACTTGCCCCCTTGGCTTCATAGCCATGTGGCGAAGAACAATCAAACCATACTCAACTTTTTTGGAGAGTTGAAACATAAATACGACTACAGTAGTCCTATATTAGTCCAAAAGAAAAGAGTCTCACCGACTCTTTCTGTATAAAGATAACACACGGTCTGGTATATGTCAAGGCATTTGCGCGTGTTTTTGTTCTAGCACTATTTTCTTACATTCACACCGTCCATGGACTCGCTACGCGCTGAAAATCTCAGCAAGACATTTCAGATAGGTTTACTACGCCGGAGGAAGGTTGAAGCTCTTCGTTCATTCTCTCTTTCTGTTCAGCGCGGAGAAATTTTTGGTCTTCTTGGCCCGAACGGCGCCGGCAAAACAACCCTCGTCAAAATATTTCTTTCTATAGTTCGGCCATCCTCCGGTTACGGCTACATTGGCGATGTGCCGATCTCGAATACTGTAGCCCGCATCTCGGCAGGCTATCTTCCGGAGAATCATCGCTATCCAACTTTTCTTTCTGCCAAGGATACGCTTGTTCTCTTTGGACGGCTTTCCGGTCTTTCTGATGCGGAAATATCCGCAAGAATCGACCCGTTGCTTCAACGTGTTGGATTGGCAGATTGGAAACACGTCAAGATTCGCCGCTTCTCCAAGGGAATGCTCCAGCGTCTCGGAATCGCACAAGCCCTCATTCATAATCCAAGTGTTCTATTTCTCGATGAACCAACTGACGGCGTCGACCCGATTGGCCGCAAAGAAATCCGCGATCTCTTGCTAGAACTTCGAGCAGAAGGCAAAACCATTTTTCTGAATTCGCACATGCTCTCAGAGGTGGAACATATCTGCGACAGGGTGGCTATCCTGAACAAGGGAGAACTTATCAAAGCAGGAAAGATTGACGAGTTGACTCAGTCCAATGCAGAATACGAATTTCTCCTCAACCGATCTATCCTCGAAGAAGACATCGCTAAAATTCGTTTGATTGTATCAAATGTGTCAGCTATAAATAATTCCATGACCGCACGGTTGTCCGAACCATATAAACTCACGAGGGTCATAGATCTCCTCCGGAGTGCAGGCTACGAATTCCACTCGATCAACCAGAAGAAAGCCTCACTCGAGGATAGTTTTATCCAACTGCTCACGATTCCGAAGGATATGACGTGATTGGCATGCTTCGGTTTACTCTTCTCGAATCACTTCGGCAAGGAACGCTTTTGTTCTATCTTGCTGTTTCGACAATCATTCTTCTCCTGCTCTTGCTGGGGATTCGCCTCGATGACAGCAATCCAAATCAACTGACGTTGTTCGGGATGCCCTTCTTTCAGAAAATGGCAAGCGTAAACGTTGTCGAGATGTTGCTTGTGATGTTGCAGAAGCAAGCAACCTTCTGGCTCATTTTGTTCGGCATCATAGCATCTGCCGGACTTATACCTTCTCTTTTGGAAAAGGGAACCGCAGAGCTTTTTCTAAGCAAACCTCAATCTCGAACAACAATTTATTTGAGCCGATCGCTTGGCGCCGTTACCGGTGTAGCCGTCAACATCGCTTACTTTATTGTTGGGGTATGGTTGGTTGTTGGCCTTAAGCTGGGTGTTTGGCAATCGGGTTTGCTCTTGGCCATCATTGCCATTTCTTTTGCTTTCGCATGCTTTTATTCCGTTATTGGACTTGTTGCACTTATCTCACGCAATGGACTCATCGCAGTGATGCTTGCATTCCTGTATACGCTTGTTTCTTCCGGATTAGAAACGCGAGCGCACGGATTATATCGGCTTTGGGACAACGCCATCTACCATCGCACTCTGGATGTTCTGTATTATTTGCTTCCTCAGTTCGACTCGATGCTCAGTCATACTTCGTTGCTCATTGGGAGATCTCCCTTCGGAACCGGTCCGGCGGAATTTTCCATTCTCCCGTTCGTCTATTCCGGACTCTCGGCCACGCTTCTCTATGCGGCCGGCTGTTATTACTTCCAACGACAAGATTACTAAGACCATGAGAATCGGCATTACGTGTTATCCTACCTACGGCGGAAGCGGCGTCGTTGCGACCGAGCTTGGCAAAGCGCTGGCGCTTCGAGGGCACTCTGTGCATTTCATCAGTTATGCACTTCCCATTCGGCTTACCGGATTTGCCGATCGCGTCTACTTCCACGAAGTTGAGGTTTCGAACTATCCCCTTTTCGATTTCCCACTCTACACGCTTGCACTTTCAAGCAAGATGGTTGAGGTTGCCAATTACGAGGGCATAGACATCTTTCACTGCCACTACGCTATCCCCCACGCAACCAGCGCTTATCTCGCAAAGGAAATGTTAGGCGGACACTCGACCAAAGTCATTACGACTCTTCATGGGACCGACATTACGTTGGTCGGGCTTGAACCGAGTTTCTTGCCCATCATGAAATTCAGCATCGAAAAAAGTGATGGCGTAACAGCCGTTTCGCGTTTCTTACGGGAAAAAACCCTGACGAACTACGGCATCAACAAAGAGATCGAAGTCATTCCAAACTTTATTGACACAGAACGATTCCGCCGAACGCCACACCCCGAGGTTTTGCGCCACTATGCCCCAGCAGGGGAAAAGATTCTTGTGCATACATCGAATTTCCGCGGTGTCAAACGCGTTCAGGATGTCATTCGCCTTTTTGAGCTTGTGCAGCGAAACATTCCATCGCATTTGCTTCTTGTGGGCGACGGACCTGAGCGTTCTCAGTGTGAAATTCTTACGCGTGAGCTTGGATTGCAGGACAAAGTAAAATTTCTCGGCAAGCAGGTGGAACTCGTGCCCATCTTGAGCGTTGCGGACCTGTTCTTGATACCAAGCCAATCGGAGAGCTTTGGTCTTTCGGCGCTTGAAGCGTTTGCCTGCGGCGTTCCGGTTATCTCTTCCAGCGTGGGGGGATTGCCCGAGCTTCAGGTCCACGGACAAACAGGATACATTGCCGAAATCGGAGACGTAGAGCGCATGGCAAAATATGCGCTGGACTTGTTGAGCAACCCGGCCAAGCACAAGCTCTTTTCCGAGTCGGCGCGTAAGAGATCCCTTGAATTTGAAGCAGAGAAGATTGTCAGCCTTTACGAATCATACTACGAAAAAGTATTCTACTCGCAGGCATCATCCTAATCGAAGGTTGGCAAATCGCAGCACAAGGTTTTTGATTCCGTAATCATCAAATTGCACGACCGCTTTTTGTCCCTCGCCTGAGCCGCTGAGCGCCAGCACCTTTCCTCTACCAAATGTTTCGTGCCTGACAATGGTTCCGCGTGTCACCTCGAACTGTTCCTGCGACTCTGACTCGTACTCCGGTGTTCGATCGACATCCTTCGGTTCTGCGTGGCGAGTTTTTTTTGTGTGCGAGGATTTCCACTGACGATGACCTTCGCCACCTGTAGTTAAAGACGATATTCTGCGTGGGCCGGATTGGTACTCAATGTTTTCTTTCCCTATCTCCAACAGGAACCGCGATTCACTTTGGTACGAAAGATCGCCGAAACGAAATCGGACTTTAGCGTGCGAGAGATACAGCTTTCGTTCCGCACGCGTAATGCCAACGTAAAACAGTCGGCGCTCTTCTTCAAGATTGGAAGAATCAATAGTCGAGGAATAGAACGGCAACAATCCTTCCTCCATTCCCGCAACAAACACAACGGGAAATTCCAAACCCTTGGAGGCGTGCAGCGTCATGAGAGTAACGGCATTCTGTGTACCTTCCCATGAATCAATATCCGCCACGAGCGCAACTTCCTCAAGGAATTGTTCCAGCGTAGGCTCACTGTGCGTCGAAGCAAATTCCGAGATGGCCGAAAGCAATTCTTGGATGTTTTCCCATCGACCAAGGGCTTCCGTCGTTCCCTCTTCTTTGAGCATTCGCAAGATTCCAAGCTCATCAACCATCGACCTCGAAAATTCGCTGAGCGAAAGTTTTCCCGCCAACTCGTTGAACTTCTTCAAGAACGTCCGAAACTCGACGACGCTTCGTTTTGCTCGATCGGTGAGATTGGCGATCTGCTCGACTTCACTCAACGCTGCGTACACCGTGGTCTTCTTCCCCAGCGCATAACCGACAATGTTCTCGATGCTCGTATCGCCTATGCCTCGACTGGGCACGTTGATAATGCGCAGCAGGCTCTCCTCATCTTGTGGATTCACCAGCACACGCAAGTAGGAAATAACGTCCTTGATTTCTTTTCGCTCGTAGAAACGTATTCCTCCAACGATGGTATAGGGAAGTCCGGAGCGCCGAAGAGCGTCTTCGAGAGCCCGCGATTGCGCGTTGGTTCGATACAATATCGCAAGGTCGTTCAATTCAAGTTTTGCAGAAGATATCTCACGCTGAAGCGCTCGTACGATTTGCTGCCCCTCGTCTTGTTCATCATGACAATCGAGAATCGTTACCGGTGCGCCTTGCGGATTTTCCGTCCACAAATTTTTGTTCAATCGGTTGAGATTGAACCGGATCAGAGTATCCGCCGCTTGTAAGATGGTTTTCGTTGAGCGATAGTTTTGCTCTAAGCGAAACTGTTTGCACTCGGGGAAATCGCGCTCAAAGTCGAGAATGTTTCGAATGTCCGCTCCCCGAAACGAGTAGATACTTTGCGCGTCATCTCCAACGATGCAGATGTTTCGGTGTTGACCTCCCAAGAGTTTCGTCATGACATACTGGGCTTTGTTCGTGTCTTGGAATTCATCAACGAGCAGAAATCGAAAGCGATATTGATAACGCTCGAGTAGTGCGGCGTTCTTTTCAAATAATTCAATAGGCTTGATCAACAGATCGTCAAAATCGAGTGCATTACTTTTGCGCAGAGATTTTTGGTACTCCGCATACACCAGCGCCGTTTTTTCATCGACGATATCTCTGCTTCTTGCAACATAGTCTGATGGCAGCACCAATTGATTTTTTGCCGTGCTGATTCGTGCACGAATCATGTTGGGATTAAATTGTTGAAGGGAAATTCCCAGCCTCGCCATTGTTTTCTTCACGACACCCAGCGAGTCGTCGGAATCGTAAATGGTAAAGGTCTTGGTAAAACCGAGATGGTCCGCTTCACGCCGCAGAATGCGCGCGAAGACTGAGTGAAACGTTCCCATCCAAAGCGATTGAGCGGAATCGCCGACCAGCGTTACGATGCGCGACCGCATCTCATGTGCGGCTTTGTTCGTGAACGTAAGCGCAAGAATCTGGTGCGCCGGCACTCCGCAGGAAATCAGGTAGGCAATGCGATATGTCAGCACACGCGTCTTGCCGCTTCCCGCACCCGCAACAATCATCACAGGTCCATTGGCGGCTTTCACCGCTTCTTGTTGTGAAGGATTGAGATCGGCAATCGACTTCATGGTTATTGCATTGATGAGGGTAAAACGCTGAACCTGATCGGCGGCGTCGAATGTGGAATTAACATCGTAACTATCGAGGGTTTGTGAGGATGCAACTGCTACAGCAGAACAGCACCTTCGAGCCGAAGGAGAAATTCTTTTGTCTTGATGCCCGCGGCGTATCCCACCAACGAGTTATCTGACCCGATCACGCGGTGGCAAGGAATGACAATAGGCAAAGGATTGGAGCTATTAGCCCTCCCCACAGCCTGAGAGGCGCCCGCGACACCACTGCGCCGCGCAAGTTCTTTGTACGTAACCGTCGTGCCGTATTGCACTCGCCGAAGCTGCCGCCAAACGCTTTTCTGAAAATCCGTACCAATAGGATCAAGCTTTGTGTGAAATCGAACGAGCTTCTGGTCTAAATATCTATTCAACTCATCGATAACCCGCTTGTTTCTTTTGGTCGACTCGACAAGTTCTGCGCCGTTCGCAATATCATTCAACCACACCAAAAATTCCTTCTTCGTTTGCTTCGGAATCGTGATCTTGCAGACGCCTTTTTCCGTCGAAGCGACAAAAATAGTACCGATCTTTGAATGGAAGGATGTCCAGTAGATTTTTTTCATGGATGCGTCGTACAAGCGCAATGTTAGGTCTCTCTGCTATCAACCTTCAGAAGTAATTGATGTGGTAGGAGCGGCACCGTTCGCGCGAATGATGATAACCAAAAGGCATCTGAAAGGCAAGTAACAGACCGGCATCTATTCCATCTTCAGCTTCTTAGAAAAATGCACGTGCCTCGGCAGTAGCCGTGTGAACAACCGCGCGCCCTGACTCCGATCTTCCAAAATAGTTTATCGTAAGTTGAATAAAGGAGGTGATACGATAGTCCGTGGAAAGCTGCCAGAAAAACGACTTGCCCAAACTTTTGCCGGCAGTGAATTCATACGGCATCACGCCGGTTGGATAAGAATTCCCTTGAAGGACCACATCTTCTCTTCTCACCTCCGCACGCACTTGCCCCGTGCCCGCAAACCCGTAGCCGATTCGAATTGCTTGCTCATTGATGTTTGAAACGACATTTCGTTCGGCGAACGTATCTCGCGTGTTTGATAGCCCGAGCTGAAATTCGATTTCCCACTCGCGCTCTGGGCGGTATGAAAAATTTGATTGGAGCGAAATGATTTCAAGATTGCGGTCGCGCGGCGAAGCGGTGCTGGCAACCGAGCGATCCGTTCGCATTCCAATATCTGTGGTATTGCCGATTTCACGCACAAGTTGTGAACGAATCCTGAGGGATCGTTCTTGCTGCAACGTGCGCTCGCTGGCGGAAATCAACTGCGTCATTCCTCGCCGCTCTCCATATCGTAGTCGCAATGAAAATTCCGGCGAAGATTCGTTGTAGTACACGTCTTGTGTAAAAACGGTCGCGCCGGTAATTGTCGTACGACTATTTTGGAATCGTGAGAAGTTCAGCAAATAGATTTGTTTCTCATCCTCCTCCGTGCTCTTCTCATCCACACGCGCATAGGTTTCACTCGAAAAAAGGGTCAGAAGTTTTTCCATTGCTGTGGCGGGAAATCGAATGAGACGACTCGGCGTCAGCCGAAGCCGAAGACTTGCTTTCACATCCAGCACGGGAACCAATGTTTCACCGGGAACATAGACGGCGACATAGTCCCCATCAAAGCGGGTTTGCTCAAACTCATTATCATCCGGCTGGCCGTTTCCGTTCACGTCTCCTTTGTAGCGATACGTTCCTGTTCCCTTTTGCACACGCACAAAAATTCGTTCCATGCGTGCCGAACGCTGATTCGAGAATTCATAGAACAGGTCGGTCTCAATACTCCGATCGAGAGGCGTCATTCTCGTTTGCGAGCGCACCAGAACTACTTCCGTGTTCTGATTTCCTCTTCGTTGAAACTTAGGATCAAATTCCACCCTGCGCAGGTTTAACTGAAGCGACGTGGAAACTGATTTCCAACTCGTTACCTGCACTCCGTAGAGTTGTGTGAACGAATTGAAAGCAGGCATTGCAATTCCTCCCAATGCGCTATCCGCCGAGCGCACTTGGAATTCGGCGCTTGCACTTACGGCTCCAGTTTGCCGGGCAGTTACTTTTGCGGCTGTCTCAAGGAACGAATAGCTCTCTCCGAAAAGCGAATCGCGATTCGACAGTCGGCTTTGTTTGCTCTCGCGCTCGACCCGAACCTCCGGAATAACGACGCCAAGGTCATATGTTCCGTCGCCTCGTTCTCGAATCCACGACGACGACATATCGTTCAAGAGTTTTGTCGAACTTATAAATTCGCGCTTATAGCGTACGTACGGCTTGTTGGAATCAGCAAATGCTATTTCTGAACCGAGCCGCCGCGATTCACTTTCTCCTTCCCGCTTCAGCGTTCCGTACTCCACTGCTGCCGATAGTGCTGACAATGGACTATACATTGTCGAAACTTCATTGATTTCTTCGGCAACAGTATTGATGGAAGCTGCGTTCCACTTTCTGTCGAATTCAACTTCGTTGAACCGGTCGGTTGACCGAAACGTTCCATCTACCCGCCGGTGGGCCGCAGAAAATCCCAGTTTCCCGAGGGCAAACGCTCCCACGCTTACTTGAGTGGGCAGCATTCGGGTATTCAATTTTAACGCGCCACCATTCAACCGGCTTCTCGGGTCGGATGAGAATCGATTTTGTTCCAGCGTACTGCCCGCATACTCGGCACCGACAAATATATTTTTGCCAAGTTCTACTTCACTGTTGATTGCAAGAATCCGATGCAACTTTGGCTGTGGTAGAATCACAAGCGGCAGGTAGCCGCCTCTTCCGAGTCCTGCCACTCGGAAGTGGCCGACGCTCACGCGGTCATATCCGAGAGAGTCTTCCGGAATCGAGTCCACTGCGGTGAAGTCAACCAAATAAAGCGCCAGCGAATCACCGGGGGCATACACGTAGTACGAAAATTACTTTCCGTTGATAAGAGTATCTTTTGCCGTGTATTGCCCTTTAGCAAGTCCACTCGCAGAATCGCGCCCGACCAGCCGACCGCCGTGAAGCGAAGCACGCAGACGGTCGCCGCCAGATTCCGAAAGAATTGCACGAGCGTTTTGGTCAAGATTGAAATCGATGGGTGAATTTTCATCGTCGGCTTCCTGCAAAACGGAAGCGTTCAAGCGAAACGAATTGTCGGTACTCCGAACGTTCAACGAGCCGCCAAGGAGATTGCGTGTGTATTGCCGATCGGTATATTCGAAGTCGATGGCGATTCGAGATGCGCTCGTAACCAAGTGTTTGGGTGTGAACGTGATTTCACCAGCCGCATAGTCGATCACATAGTCATTCACTTCACCTCGCGTTTGCAGCTCGCCGTTGATATAGACGCGCTCGCTCCCAGCAACGACGATGGGGTGTTGCTCGCCATTCTTGCCAATAAGGCGATACGGACCTTGCGTTCCTTCCATTCCTTGAAATTGATTAGTGGTAAACTTGCCGCGGACAACTCCCGCTTCCGCTGATGCGAGAACATTGATATCTGAACCGAGAAGATTCGTAAACGACCCGACGCCTTGCGCACCCTGGATTTTTCTGTTCACGTGAGCAAACTCCCCTGCTTCCGCGCCACCACGTTGAACGCTGAAGTCGCCAAGTGTTGCTGCATACTCCTTGCTTTTCAGTTCAACAAACACCCTGTCGACTTCCCGCAATGTTTGGGTAGTTCCCTCGGGCTGGATAGGCGTGTTTTCATCAGTCAACGCCGCAGCCACATCTACTTCTTCATTCAATTTGCCATTCAATTGAAGTCGGAAACCTGAGTTGAGTGTCAAATCACGGTTGGTGGCCACCGTAAATCCACGCGCGATCGAACCGGATTTCTGTAATCCTTTTCCAAAAATATCCGAAGCAGATTCTGCCGATGGAGCAACCGATTGAACAATGCGAGTGTGTTGCGTCGAATCCTTTTCGAGAACAACTGATTTCGATGTAAACTCACGCCGCGCTAAAATCAACTGCGGACGGTAGAAGATCTGGATAGTGTGTGCCGCGGAATCATTTTCCATTCGTTTCCACGTGGGGCCAACCAACTCTATGAGTCCCTTTTTCGGTTCCGCCACATAATCGACGGAGTCGCGCAGAACAATTGTAGAATCGAAGATCAATCGTTCTGTGCCGGGAACAAACGAATCAAGTTTGATTTGTACAGGAATGCTGCGGCTGTTGAATTGGAACGACTTGGTTTGCAAAAAGCTTGTGGTTGATTGTCCCCACACAAGCGGGGGCAAGAGGAGGAACACAAAGAGAAGGAAGCCAGCAATTCGGGATAACGGCAGTCTCACGATCAACTCATCCGATGTATCGATCGTAGCAACGGTGCTGAGCTTTCTCCTTGGGATGGTGCCGAAGGGGGGAGTCGAACCCCCACCTAGGGTTAGCTAGACTGGATTTTGAGTCCAGCGCGTCTGCCAATTCCGCCACTTCGGCGTTGCAAATGTGGATTGCGGAATGATGAACGCGGAATTCCGCAATCGACA
>JACRFF010000178.1 GCA_016218005.1 Ignavibacteriales bacterium | reverse complement strand
CCCCAACAGGTTAGGGGATACATGCGTTTGTACGCGGCCAACTGAAAACGTTTTTTGCCCAGATAGCTCAGTTGGTAGAGCACGTCCTTGGTAAGGACGAGGTCACCGGTTCAATCCCGGTCGCAAGCTCGACAATCAATTTGAATTTGGAGAACTATCGTGCGCGACATCATATCGTTGGAGTGTACATCCTGCAAACGCCGCAACTACTCTACCACCAAAAATAAAAAGAAGCAAAGTGGTCGGGTTGAATACAAAAAATTCTGTCCTTGGTGCAACAAGCGGACTCCGCACAAGGAGACCAAGTAGTCCAGCGTTTGCTTGGCGGGTTCAGCGTGCGCGGCATTGATAATTGATACGAGAGTAACTGTATTGGTTGCAAAACTCCCCTGCCTGCACAATACGTGAGTAGCTCAATTGGTAGAGCAGCGGTCTCCAAAACCGCAGGTTGGGGGTTCGAGTCCCTCCTCACGTGCAACGATTAGCAACTATCAGGCTAGGCATGAAAGAAAAAATATTCACCTTCTTCGAAGACGTCGCCAAGGAAATGCAAAAGGTAACGTGGCCAACTCGAGATGAGTTGATGGAATCAACTCGGATCGTCATCGTTGTGTCGCTCATTATAGCCGCGTTTGCTTGGGTGGTAGATTTTGCTGTTAGTGAAGTGTTGAAAGCAATTCTGTAATAAGGGAGAGATCGCGAATTGAGCAAGCGCTGGTACGTTGTGCGCACATATTCTGGCCACGAATCCAAGGTCAAGGCAGCATTGGAGTCGGAGGTTATTCGTCTCGGTATTCAAGAAAAAATCGGTAGCGTATTAATTCCTGCTGAAAAAGTAGTGGAAGTAAAAGATGGAAAGAAGAAGCACAAGGTGAAAAACTTCTTTCCCGGTTACGTTTTGGTTGAGGCTGTTCTGGATAAGGAATCTGTTCACGTCGTGCTGGAGACTCCTTCGGTTCTTGGATTCGTTCCTGACAAAAACAATCCCGCGCCATTACATCCCGCTGAAGTTCGGCGGTTGGTGGGCAAGATGGAGGAAAAGCAAGAGACTGAACTCGTCGAGGTTCCATTCCTCATCGGAGATCCGGTGAAGGTTGTTGATGGACCATTCAACAATTTCAACGGATTCGTCAAAGAAGTGAACGCAGAGAAACTCAAAGTCAAAGTTGAAGTCAGTATCTTCGGTCGAAAGACGCCGGTTGAATTGGACTTCTCGCAGGTCGAATTGGAAAAGTAAATCTAATCTCTTGAGGTTTTGACATGGCAAAGAAAGTTGTCGGTTTTATTAAACTACAGATTCCTGCTGGCGCGGCAAACCCGGCGCCGCCGGTTGGTCCGGCGCTCGGTCAAAAGGGCGTCAACATCATGGAGTTCTGTAAGCAGTTTAACGCGAAGACAAAGGATCAAGCCGGACTTATCATTCCTGTTATCATCACCGTCTATAGCGACAAGTCGTTTACCTTCATCACTAAAACTCCGCCGGCGGCTACTCTATTATTAAAGGCGGCAAAACTCGAGAAGGGTTCTGGCGAACCTAACCGCAATAAAGTAGGTAAGGTGACGAAAAAACAAGTGAAGGAGATCGCAGTGCTCAAGATGGCCGATCTCAATGCCGCGTCGGTCGAATCCGCCGTGAGTATGGTTGCCGGAACCGCACGCAGCATGGGCATTACCGTTGAAGAGTAATTCTGTCGGAGAATGAAGAATGAAAAAGCATAGCAAGCGATACAGCACGGTAGCAAAGAGCATCGACGCCAAGAAAGAGTATTCCGTTGCGCAAGCGGTGGATTTGGTGAAGGGCACTGCAACTGCGAAATTTGCCGAAGCGGTGGATATTGCCGTGTTTCTCGGCGTTGATCCGAAGAAAGCCGACCAAGCTATTCGCGGAACTGTTGCGCTTCCGCACGGCATCGGAAAGCAGGTGCGAGTGTTGGTTATTGCCAAACCGCCGAAAGACGAAGAAGCAAAAGCTGCCGGCGCCGACCACGTCGGATACAAAGACTACCTTGAAAAAATTCAACAAGGCTGGGCCGATGTCGACGTCATTATTGCCACGCCGGATGTCATGGGCGACCTCGGCAAGTTAGGCAAAATTCTTGGTCCGCGCGGCTTGATGCCGAACCCGAAAAGCGGAACGGTAACCCTCGATGTGGGCAAGGCAATCAAAGAGATCAAAGCGGGCAAGATCGAATTCCGGGTTGAGAAGGCGGGCATTGTGCACGCAACCGTCGGCAAGGCCAGCTTCGAGAAGGATAAGTTGGTTGATAACATTCACGCGTTCCTCAACACCATCGTGCGGTTAAAACCTTCGACGGCAAAAGGAACGTATATCAAGAGCATCGCCATTTCGACAACGATGGGACCGGGCGTCCGTATCGATCGTGCGGAAGCGGCGGCGCACGCAGCCTAAGACATTACGCACTCACTCTATACTAATTCGAGCTTGATGCCTCGTTAGCGCGGGGGCTTCTCATCAAGCATGAATGACTCACGAGGTATCTATGAAACGCAGCGAGAAAGAAGCGATCATCGCCGAGGTTGCCGAAAAGGTAACGCGGGCGCAGGCAATGTACTTTGCCGACTTCTCCAAGATTACCGTCGCGGAAGAAACTGAACTGCGGCGCGAGTTCCGGAAGTCCGGCGTCGAGTACACCGTTGTCAAAAACACGCTTGCCAAGAAAGCCCT
>JACRFF010000176.1 GCA_016218005.1 Ignavibacteriales bacterium | reverse complement strand
CCCTGATGAAGGAAATCGATCATGACCGGCTCGAAATGGTGCAGTTCCACCAATCCTATTCCTACGATGACTTCGTGCGGGGTTACCGTCCCAATCCCGCGAAGGCCGGCAGCTTCATCCTGCAGAACGGCGTTTTCTACGACTTCTGTCACAAAGCCATCAGGAACCCGGACCGCGAATATGTATTTGTCATCGACGAGATCAACCGTGGCAACCTCAGCCAGATCTTTGGCGAATTGCTGATGCTGATCGAGGCCGATAAAAGAGGGCCGGAGTTTGCAATTCCGCTGGCATACCGCAACGAGGACGAACCTCCCTTCTTTGTCCCCGCGAATCTGTATCTGATCGGCCTCATGAACGTAGCGGACCGTTCGCTGGCGATGGTCGATTATGCCTTGCGACGACGCTTTGTTTTCATATCATTGAGGCCCCAATATGAAAGTGTCCTCTTCCGCCGATGGCTGCTGGAGAGGTCCATGAATACAGACCTCGTGGAACTAATCATAGAACGAATGACAAAACTCAACGTGCAGATCAGGGAGGATCCGTCACTCGGAGAGAATTACGAGATTGGTCACAGTTTCTTCCTCCCCAAAGGCGATAACTTTGCAGGGCTGCACAAGGATTGGTATCGGGGCGTTGTCCGCACGGAGATCGTTCCGCTTTTGAAAGAATACTGGTTCGATAATCCAAAGAAAGTGGAAGAAGCTGAAAAGAGGCTTTTGGCTTGATGCCTCCACTCGATCCGCAAAGTGACGCGAAGCCAGTCCAGTTCACGGAATATGGAATTCCGATCCGCAACCTGTGGCATATGCTGCTTTACGCCTGGGGCGAGCTGCCGCTCAAGCATCAGTCGACAATGGAGGAAATCGATAGCGCGCCGACTCTGGATGCGCTGCTTGCATCTGTGCTGATGAACCTGATGCAGGGACGTTTGCGCATCGGCCTGGGGCGCGATTATGTGGATAAAAAAGGAATCCTGCGCGGCATTCGCGGACGCATTGATTTCGGAGAGAGCCTGAGACGCCGCACCCTGGAACGCGGTGAGGCTGTCTGTGAATTTCAGCAATACAGCGCAAATGAACCCAGGAATCAGATCATTCGCAGCACGCTGACGAGACTCGTTCAAGCGGGTCAATTCGGACCTCCGACTGATTCCGCTACCGAGTTACGATCCAGGCTGAGACATTTGACTCGCGACCTCGACGGCATTGATATCATCGAGGTCACGCCAGAATTCATTCACAGGCAGCAGGCGGTTCACAATGACCGCGATTATCGCCTGATGCTCGCGATCTGTGACTTGGTCCTCCAGCGTCAGATGCCGAGCGGCCCGGGGACCGGATCAGCCGTCCCTGAGATTGACCGTGATGCGCTGGTCCTCCACAACGTCTACGAACGATTCGTCGCCAACTTTTACCGAGTCCACTTGAAGGGCTGGGACGTCACCGCGCAAAAGCGGCTCGAATGGCACGTCAAAGAGACAAATGAGCACCTGCCGTCCATGATCCCCGATCTGGTCTTGCAGGAAAAATCATCCGGGCAGTTGATCGTGCTCGACACGAAATTCACTGCGCGCAGTCTCACTGAAAACCAATGGGGCAAGCCGATCCTGGATTCGTCCCACCTGTACCAACTATATGCATACCTGAGGTCACAGGAGCATGTATCCGAGCACCATCGCACAGCGACCGGTATCCTGCTCTACCCTGCTGCCCAATACAGACTTTCCGAAAGGATCGAGCTGCCGGATCACGTGATGAGAATCGAGTGTATTGATCTCGCCGCGCCGTGGCAGGAAATCGAACAATCCCTGATTGACTTGATATCGAGCCGCGCCAGGAGCAACGAGAAAGGCGGGTAAACCCTGGGAAGAGACTG
>JACRFF010000175.1 GCA_016218005.1 Ignavibacteriales bacterium | reverse complement strand
GGAATGACTATAAAAACTATTTTTGAGATGGTTTCTACTTGTCTGACGCTAAACAACGTTCAGAGTTTAAGCAACAATCGGTCGGGGCGAATTAAATTCTTTTCAAGAATGCCCTTGAGACATGGACGATGGCAAAGCCATACCTTCGGCAGAACCCTTCTATCAAAAAAAACTCTTTGTAATTTGTTTCATTTTTCGAGATTGGGCATAAGCCAGCCCGCTGTGCGCCCGCCTGAATGCCGTAGGCGGGCAGGTTCTGGCGGGCAAGACGACTTATCGTCCACGTCTCTTGGTTGACTTGCCCCCCCAATTTCGGTACCTTGCGATTGAAATTCAACTCATGAGTTCTGCCATTCAACAGATTGCCATTCTCGGCTCTACCGGCTCCATCGGACAAAACAGTTTGGAAGTCATCCGCCAATTGCCCGACCGCTTCCGCGTTTCGTACCTCACGGCCAATCGCAACATCGAATTGCTGCACAAACAAATTGAAATGTTCCACCCGCGCGGCGTGGTCATCCTTCATCGAGAGAATGCTTCTGCGGTGAAGCAAGCGGCAGGAGGTACGGTGGAAGTGCTGACGGGCGAAGAAGGGCTGATGGAAATTGTGCGTCGCGATGATGTCGATACTGTCATCAGCGCGTTGGTGGGATTTGCCGGATTGAAGCCGACGATTGAAGCGATCAAACATCGAAAGAAGATTGCGCTCGCAAACAAAGAGACGCTTGTCGTTGCTGGCGAGATCATCACGGCGTTGGTGAAGCAACACGAAGCGCCGCTTATTCCGGTGGATAGTGAACACAGCGCAATTTTCCAATGTCTTGTCGGCGAACGCCACTCACACACGGCGAAGTTGATTCTCACTGCTTCGGGTGGACCGTTTCTGCACACGCCGGAAAGAGACTTCCATCGAATCACCGTCGAGCAGGCGCTGAGTCATCCGAATTGGAAAATGGGAAACAAGATCACAATCGATTCCGCCACGTTGATGAACAAAGGTTTGGAGGTCATCGAAGCGCATTGGCTGTTCCATTTACCCGCCGATAACATCGAAGTGGTCATCCATCCACAATCAATCATTCACTCTATGGTAGAATTCGTGGATGGCTCAGTGAAGGCGCAGTTGGGATTGCCGGACATGAAGATTCCCATTCAATATGCGCTCACATATCCGGAACGGGTTTATCTCAACGGCGGGCGGGTCAACTTTCCGAAACTGCAATCGATGACGTTCTTCGCGCCGGATACAGAAAAGTTTCGTTGCCTGCAGCTCGCGTTTGACGCGTTGAGAGAGGGCGGAACAATGCCCGCGGTGATGAATGCCGCAAACGAAGTGGCGGTCGATGCGTTTCTTCGGAAGGCGATATCGTTCCAGCACATTTCCGAATTGATCGACCGGGCGATGAGCCATCATCACAGCCGCTCGCAGCCGGTGCTGGAAGAAATTATCGACGCAGACCGTAAGACGCGCACCTTTATCGAATCGGTTGTCCGAACTCTGTAGCTCGCATCAACAGGCAAGCCTGAAGGAGATTGCATGGCAGTTCTGAGCATCACATTCTACTTTATCGTTACCATTGGGATACTCGTGTTCGTGCACGAGTTGGGACACTTTCTTGCCGCGCGCATCTTCGGCATGCGCGCCGATAAGTTCTACATCGGCTTTGATTTCTTCGGTTGGCGATTGTGGAAGCACAAGGTTGGCGAGACCGAGTACGGCATCGGCGTTTTTCCGCTGGGCGGTTACGTAAAAATTGCGGGTATGATCGACGAAAGCATGGATATGGAATTCACAAAGACGGAACCGCAGCCGTGGGAATTTCGGTCAAAGCCGGTCTGGCAGCGGATGATTGTCATCTCCGCCGGCGTGCTGATGAACATGTTTCTGGCGATTGCCATCTTTTGGGGTATTGCGTTCAAACAGGGCCGCGTCATTCGCCCGGTGACGGAGATCGGCTATGTGCTTTCGGAAAGCTACGCCGCCAAAGCAGGATTGCGCGTAGGAGACAACGTTGTGGCAATCAACGACCGGAAAGTTACGCATTGGAATGAGATTGAAGCCGGAGTGTATTCCGTCCACGCCGGCGAAGACGTAGTGCTCAATATTGATCGTGCAGGCAGCCGTATCAACATTCCCATTGGACGCGATCAAGTTCCGGGGATAACCGACGAGCGATTTGGAATTTTCCCCGCCGGACTTACTGCCGTTGTTGCCTCGGTGGATGCAGGCAAGCCGGCCGCCAAGATCGGCCTTCAGCCCGGCGACACGCTGCTTGCGGTGAATGGAATGCCGGTGAGCTACGCATCGTTGCCGGAAACCATTCGGCGGTATGCAAACCAAGAAATCGAACTTACGTGGAAGCGGCAGCAGGAGATGAAACGCACGCGCGTAACGCCGACATCCGAAGGACGCATCGGCATTGCGCTCAGCGCCGTTTACACCGGCCCGATTGTTCGAGAACGGTATGGCGTGTTCGAGTCGTTCTCGGTCGGGATACGCGAGGCGTGGGAAGCAAGTGCGATGAATTTTGCCAGCGTGGCCATGATTGTGCGCGGCAAGGTGGAGTTCTCCAAGTCTGTCGGTGGACCCATCAAGATTGCGCAAATGGCAAACCAGTCGGCGGAATCCGGAGTGCTGAGTTTTCTGGCATTCATGGCGGTGCTCAGCGTGAGCTTGGCGCTGTTGAATATTCTTCCCTTTCCCGTGCTCGACGGCGGACATCTGGTGTTCTTGGCGTATGAAGCAATTTTTCAGCGCGAGGTACCGGAACGGATTCGCATTATGCTTCAGCAAGCCGGATTGGTGGTGTTGCTTGTCTTTATGGCCTTCGTTCTGTATAATGACCTCAGAGGTTTTTGATGGGGACCTGTTCTCCTGTGACATTAGTCACCCCATATCTTGGCTCGCCGCAGTATAATTCTCCCAGACAATAGGAAAGGAAAGTTCTCTATGAAGAATCAACATCGTTTGCTCGCGTGGGCGATCCCTCTTGCAATCATTTTCCTCTGGATGGGATCGGGCACGGCAGTGGCTCAGCAAACGCCACACGTCGACGCAACGCTCAACTTCTCGGATTACGACGTCATCTATCTTACGGATTGGGTCGACGTCAAAAATCAATCGATCAAATCGAGCGTGCCTAACTTTTCACTGGATCTGTCGGTACGTGGAGGAGGCAGCCTGGATGTTTGCATGTACGTTGAGGTGCAAGTCCAGCTGGTAGGCCGATCCAACGAACTAATGCTACAATCCTACACGAAGAACTTCAAGATTCCGGGCGTTCGAACGGTTACGGCTGGCGAATTTGCAGGCAGTAATCCATCCTCTGACATCGATGAACGTAACAATCCGCCACGATATGAAAACAAAACGTTGAGAAAGGTAATTGAGGACCAAGCCAATCTTTATGCAACGGCGGCGGCTGGAACATATCGTTTGCTGATGGAAATTCTGCCCGCCACCAAGACCAACGCAGATATTCCGTCTCGAGCTGTCAAATATGGGGTTGTGCAACGGACGATTGTGATTCCATTGCAAACGGCAACAGTTCAGACCGATCTTATCGAACCAAAGAACGGTACGTTCTTCAGCAACCTAGCTCCGACTTTCAACTGGGCCACACAAGCCCCCAAGACGACACTGCGTGTGTACGAGGTGCTCTGCAACCACCGCTCACCGCAAGATGCGCTCAATGGTACTCCATACTTGACGCAGAACTTGTCCGGCGTGACGTCGTTGACATATCCGTCAACGGCATCGCGCAAACTGCAGCAAGACCGTGCCTACGTTTGGGTGGTTGACGGCGATGTGAATACAAGCCGAGGTGTTACACAAAGCTCCTCCGTCCCGTTTGTGTTTCGAGTAACCGACGATAAAGTTGGTCTAATGCTTGATAACTTTTTCAGTCAGGTTGGCGGGCAGGGAGCGGCAACAGTTACGACTCTTCGGGCAGACCCAAACTACTGGGTATATCTCTCCAACTGCGCGCGCGCCACGATAGACGGCCGCACGTTGACGGAAGGGGACCTGCAAAACATTCTGAATGACCTTGCTCTCCAGCAGGATAACCAACTGCAGGTCAGCGTGGAGAATCAATAGGGAGAAGGAGCAAACTATGAATGCCAAAAAACTGACTATCGTTATTGCGATTATGGGGATCGCCCTCGTCTCCCTTGGTCCAAATCTTCCGCAGGATAAAAAAGATTTTCCTGCCTACGTTGTCAAGGTCATTCGTGACGTTGACAAGCGCGGGGGCGGTACGACAGGCTGGACGAAAGCCGTTGCGCTGGATCGTCTGCGCTCCGGCTATGAATTGAAAACGGATAAAAGCTCGCTGGCCGTGGTTGTGTTTAGCGACCAAACGAAACTCATCATCCGCGAGAAATCAATCGTTACGATCCGCGGCGAGGTGCAGGGGAAAGAAGTGTTGAACCGCGACATTTACATGGATCGCGGTAACGTACAATTCAACGTGAAGAAGCAGGAGAAAGAGCAATTCCGATTCTCGTCGCCCATCTCGGTGGCATCCATTCGCGGAACGGAGGGGATGTACAACTCCGGCGGCACGGAAGACTTTCTGACCATCTCCGAAGGCTTGGCGGATTTCACCAATTCGATTTCGGGTAGAACCGTTCCGGTGGCGACCGGTGAAACAGGCCACGCCGATAGCACGGGCGGCATCAGGTCGCGCAGGGCAACCGATGATGAATTGAAACGCGCGAGCGGCTCTAACAATAACGGCGACGAAGGCAAGAAGGACGAAGGTAAGAAAGAGGAAACAAAGACTTCCTCAGGAATCATCGTTGATGGGTCGTTTGGCTTTGACCCGACGCCGACCGCCGGCACTGCTTCCACGGTGAAGATCGACCTCAATAAAACGAACACCGACATTGCGTCGGTAAAATTCTACTACCGCGCGAAAAAGACCACAGAGTTCAAGTCGCTCGCATTGACGCTTTCCCAGAAAGTGGCAACAGGTCAAATTCCCGCCGCAGACGTTGTGGCTGACGGTCTCGAATATTATTTCGAGATCAAGCTCGGCAACAATCAAATGGTAACGCTGCCGCAAGCAGGCGCCAGTGGACCGACAAGCATCAACGTGATGGCGCCCGTGACTTCGACCGGTTCATCGGGAGTGACGATCACCGCGACGCCGGTGTTTAGTCCATCGCCGATTCGTTCCTTTGCCAATCTCGGCGTGCGGCTCGACCTCTCTTCGGTTTCAGTGGATATCCAGTCGGTGACACTGAACTATCGGCGCGAGTCGGGGGCATTCAAGCCGTTGGTGTTGATGATGTCCGGCAAAGTTGCTTCCGGACAAATTCCGGGAATCGATGTGCAGCCGGCGAGCTTGTCGTACTATTTTACGATTAAATTGAAAGACAACTCCGAAGTGATGCTGCCGTCTGGCGGCGAGTCGTCGGCTCTGTCGTTGTCGATTCCGCCATTACGGCGGTTAGCGCCCGCGTTCAGCACGTTGAAATCGAAAAACCCCGCGAACGTGCGCATCGACCTTTCTCCCGTGGATGCCAACATCACCGGCGTAACATTCTACTCGCGCAAAGCGGGCGATGCTTCCTTCAAGGAAACGCAGATGACGGTATCGGGCAAGAACGCCGCCGCGCAATTTCAGGCTTCTGAAATCAAGTTTCCGCGGCTGGAATACTACTTTACGCTGCGCTTCGACGACGGCTCTACGTACACCGTGCCTGCGGAAGGGTCAACCGCGCCGGTGGTGCAATCGGTTCAGGCGGTACAACGTGAACTTCGCATTCCGGGCCAAACAGGCGCGTTGGCGCGGAAAGTCGTTGTTCTTCGGTGGAACGAGTAACAATGGCGAAACCATCCCTTCGGGACCGATTTCTCGCTTGAATTCGTATTGTGCATTTGATACATTCAACGGCAGGTAATGGCACCTGCCGTTGTTGTTTGCGGCGGTCGCTTCCAATCAATTCAACATTCCTTTATACGAGACACCTCGACCTATGAAAACATACCAACCGTGGATTCTTCTGTTCGCCCTGTGTGTTGGGTGGATGAGTTCGGCGCTGGCGCAAGTAAGTCCCTATGTTACTACCGTTCGTATTCCGGATGCGTTGGAAGGACATCCGCTTTCGATCAGCATTGAGCTGGCGCAACAAGAGCAGATCAAGCGGGTCGTCATGAAATTCCGCCAGTTCGGCGAAAGCGAATACAAAGAATTAGAGATGCTCATCAGCGGGAGAACCGCAATCGTGCGGCTTCCCGAGAAATCCATCACGCCGCCCTACATCGAATATTTCGTCGAACTTACATTGACAAGCGGGAGGAAAGCTACGTATCCGGTAGAGTTTCCCGAAACCAATCCGCAAAAAATTCAAGTGAAGCCGACCAACCCGAAAGACCGCGAAGTACGCATCCTCAGCCCTGAAGAGGGAGAAACGGTTGCCGTGGAAGACCTGGCGGTTGCGGTCTCGCTCTTTTACGCATCGGATCATATCAACCGACAGGCAACAAGAATTTTTCTCGACGGCATCGATGTTACAAAGGAAGCCGTGTTGACGGACGATGCCATTTTGTATTCACCGAAAAACTTTGACCGCCCCCTCGATCTCGGCACACACACGCTTCGCATCGAACTGAAGGACAAAGCAGGTCAGCCGTACCATTCGATCCAATCGAACTTCAATCTTTCTACGGCGCTTGCGATTGAAGAGAAGAAGGCCGAGTTGCAATTGTTGGGAAGCGGTCAAGTGGAGTTCCGCAACGAAAAGATCGACACGGTCAACACTCAATACCTCCGCGGAGATTTTCAGACATCCGGATCGTGGAAGTTTTT
>JACRFF010000179.1 GCA_016218005.1 Ignavibacteriales bacterium | reverse complement strand
TGCGGTTGTGTCCGGAGGCGTGAGAAGAGTGCCCATCCCCGGAATGAATCGGACCTTGGCCGTGTCGGCTATGGCTGTGGTATCCATCTGTCCGGCAAAACCTGTCTGCCCGACAGGCAGGCTTGAATCTGCTCCTGCCGTTCGAAGCGAATCTTGCGATTGAGCAGCCAGCGGCAAAATGTTTGCAACAATGCACACGAGGAACATTGTAGAGAAATATCTCATGTGCGTTCCGCCGAAAATTCAGGTTCAGTGAAACTCGTGGCAGCGTCGCCCGCAAGCCGGTTGCGCGCTTCAACGGCTTTAATCTCATTCTCGAACAACCCGTACATCGTCGAGCCGCTGCCACTCAAGGCGACGGCTGCGGCACCCATCTCCATGTATTGTCGATGTAAATCGGCGATGGCAGGATAAGCGCCAAACACGACCGGCTCGAAATCGTTTCTCAAAAGCTCGCGTAGTTCTTCGCGTGTTGGCAACGGATGCCAACGTGCTTTCAGCGGAAGCGGTCGGCGCGTTTCGTTCCATCTCAAGGCGGTATATGCCCATGGTGTTGAGACGTGCACCTTCGGTGTTGCCGTGACAATCCAAAATGGAAGACGGAGCGAAAGCGGTTCTAACTGCTCGCCTCTGCCGGTTGCATACGCGCTTCCGCCCTTGATGAAGAAGGGAACGTCAGACCCGATCTGCGCCCCCAGCTTCAGCAGGTCATCGTCGGTGAGAGCGACCTTCCAGAATTTCCGTAACCCGCGCAACACGGTTGCCGCATTACTGCTGCCGCCTCCAAGTCCTGCCCCAACCGGGATCTGCTTTACCAATTTGATGCTCACTCCGGATGCAATGTTGCATTGAGTGCGAAGAAGTTGTGCGGCTTTGTGGCACAGATTATTTTCATCGCTCGGCAAACCTTGCGGCTGAACGTGAATTTCAATTCGAGGTGATGGCGAGAATTCTATTTCATCCCACAGATTGATTTCGTGGAAAATAGTTTCGAGGTCGTGATAGCCGTCGGGGCGCTTGTGAAGGATGCGGAGGCCGAGGTTGATCTTGGCGTACGATTTCAGCGTCATGTGTGCGGGAAAATACTGCTATATGAATGAGAATGCAAGAAACTGTCATCTTTGATTGTTGTGGCTTTTTTCGTACTTTTTCATGCACATCAAGGATTTCTCATGGCTGTTCGAGTTGGCAATATCAAGATTGGCGGTGGAGCGCCGTTGGTGCTTATCGCCGGGCCGTGCGTGGTGGAGAATCGCGACATGATTCTGCGCACCGCGGAAACGATTCAGCGGATTGCCCGCCGCCTGAAAACGCCGCTGATTTTCAAATCATCGTACAAGAAAGCCAACCGAACGAGCGGTACATCGTTTACAACGATTGGGGAAGAGAAAGCGCTCCAAATTCTTGCAGAGGTGAAATCAACGTTTGATATACCGATTCTTACCGACGTTCATTCTGAACAAGAAGTGAAAATAGCTTCGGAAGTTGTGGATGTCTTACAGATTCCTGCGTTTCTGTGCCGACAAACCGAACTGTTAGAAGCGGCGGGAAAAACCGGCAAAGTCGTGAACATCAAAAAAGGACAGTTCCTTGCCCCGGAGGATATGAGTCTTGCCGCCGCTAAAGTGGCCGCTGCCGGCAGCCGACGCATTCTGCTTACGGAGCGCGGCGCATCATTCGGATACCATAACCTCGTTGTGGACATGCGTTCACTTTCCATTATGCGAAAGACGGGGTATCCGGTGGTGTTGGATGCGACGCATTCGGTGCAGCTGCCGAGTTCCGGCGCCAAGAGCGGAGGTCAACCAGAATTCATTTTCCCGATTGCCCGTGCGGGAGTAGCCGCAGGGTGCGACGCGCTCTTCGTTGAAGTTCATCCCAATCCCCCAAAGGCATTCAGCGACGCTGCCAGCCAGTTGAGACTCGACCTGCTTGGCAAGCTCTTGAAGCAGGTAACGGCAATCGACCGGCTCTGCAAAAAGTTCTGATGAAGAAAACCAAAACATCGCGGCGCTCTCCGGCGGCTCTCAAGAACATCAAACTCCTGTTGCTCGACGTTGATGGCGTTATGACAGACGGTGGAATCTATTGTACGGAATCGGGCGACGAACTGAAAAAATTCCACATCCAAGATGGCTATGGCATCGTGAAGTGGCAACGACACGGCGGCAAAGTTGGAATTATCACCGGCAGAGTTTCGAAACTTGTTGCCCGTCGTGCTCAAGAATTAGGTATCACGGAAGTTTACCAGAACTTGGAAGACAAGCTGGAGGCCTTCGGGCAAATCAAAGCCACACACGGCTTGAAGGATAGCGAGATCGCCTATATCGGCGACGATGAATTCGACTTGCCTGTGCTGAACCGCGTGGGTTTTTCTGCGGCTCCGCGCAACGCCGTTCCCGCAGTGAAGAAACAAGTGCACTTCACCAGCTCGCGAAACGGTGGAGATGGAGCCGTGCGAGAAGTGATCGATCTCTTGCTCAAGGCCAGGGGCGATGCCACGTAATCAACAATTTCCACGGCCGCTTGAACAGCACGAGCGCAACCTGTTGCGGTGGATTCTGCCGGAAGACCGGCCCGGATACCGCGCCAAAGTTATCGGCGCCGATAGAATTCGATTTCATGCACCGAGGGCACAATCGTGGCCTCAAGGGGTTCAATCTTTTTTTTCGAGGAAAAACGTATGAGCGTAGTCCTTCAAAACGGCAAACGTGTCGTAAAGGTCGAAGCAGAAGCGATTGCCGCACTGGAAGCGCGCATCAACGGATCGTTTGCAAAGTCGGTTGAGTTGATCCTGCAATCAACAGGCCGCGTGATTGTGACCGGCATGGGAAAATCCGGATTGATTGCCCGTAAGATTGTCGCCACCATGAATTCCACCGGCACGTCCGCCATTTTTCTTCACCCCTCCGACGCGGTGCACGGCGATTTAGGCATGGTGCGCCGTGAAGATGTGGTGATCTGCATTTCTAAAAGCGGCGATACGGACGAATTGCGGCAGCTCATGCCGATGTTTCGGCGCATTGGCGTTCAGGTGATTATGATGACGGGAAATCCTACGGCAGAACTTTCGCGTCTCAGCGATGTCGTGCTCGATATCAGCGTGAGAGAAGAGGCCTGTCCGCACGACCTTGCCCCGACCGCATCCACGACCGCAACATTGGTGATGGGCGATGCACTTGCGGTAGCGTTGCTGCAAGAGCGCAATTTCACAAAAGAAGATTTTGCCATGTTCCATCCGGGTGGAAACTTGGGCAAGCAATTGCTTCTCAAAGTGGAAGAGATGATGACGGCCGGAGCGAATGTTCCTTGCGTTCAACACACCGTGCCGCTCTCCGACGCTATTGTCGAAATGACGTCGAAGCGGTTAGGCGCCACGTGCGTTGTCGATGACCGGGGAATTTTGCAAGGCATCATTACCGACGGAGATTTGCGCCGCCTGCTTCAACGCACCACGGATGTTTCCCACGTAACGGCTGAGCAAGCGATGTCGAAAAATCCCAAGACCATTCGCAAAGGGATCTTGGCTGCTGTGGCATTGGAAGACATGGAGAACCACAAGATCACTCAACTCATCGTTGTGGATGAAGACCATCGCCCGGTCGGCATGCTGCACATGCACGACCTCGTCAAAGCGGGCTTGGCGGGAGATACGAACGGGTGAACGGAATGCGTTCCGTGTGGTTGATGTGGGCATGCGTTGCACTCATAGGGTGCGAAGAAAAGATCAAACCTTCCGTCCTTTCCACCGTTGATAGCCGCACGCTGCCGCAGCAAGAAAGTTGGAACAGCCGCATTGTCATTTCCGACTCCGGTCGGGTGCGTGCCGTAGTGAATGCCGGCTACCTCCGCGTCTTCGAGAACAGTAATCTTACCCACCTCAGTGAAGGAGTAACGGCGCATTTCTTCGACCGAGAGGGACAACAAACTTCGGTCATGACCAGCAGCGAAGGCACGGTGGATGAAACGACCAACAATCTTGAAGCGTGGGGTAACGTACTCGTGGTTTCAACGGACAGCACCAAATTGCGTTCGGAGAAACTGTACTGGGATAACGTGCGGCAGTTGATCCATACGCCGGAATTTGTTCGCATTGTTTCTCCCAAAGAAAAACTTCAAGGCCACGGCCTCGAATCAGACCAGAGCCTGAAGAACTACCGCATCTTCCGCGTTACCGGCGAGGCGCAAACGGAATGAGCCGTCTATTTTATTTTCTCCTTGTTCTTGCCGCACCGATCATCGTCTGCGGACAAAGCAAGGTCATCGAACTCAAACACGCCGATGAATTGCAGGGCCGCATTGTCAACGGAGAGGAAGTTCGTGAACTTATCCGCAACGTGCATTTTCTCCAGCCGGCGGAAGGAGGCGGATTTGTTCGGGTATGGTGCGATAGGGCGCTTCAGTATCGAACGCAAAACAAGATTGAATTATTTGGCAACGTGAAAATCATCCGCGATAGCATCACCATCACGTCGCAAGAAGGAACGTATTTCGGCGATACGAGATTTGTGGAGGTGCGCACGGGAGTGAAGCTCGTCCGCGGCAGATCTGTGCTCACGGCGAAGACCGGAAAATATTATTCCGATGAGAAACGTTCGCACTTCACCACCAACGTCAAGCTTGTGGATTCGATGTCGACCGTTACGTGCGATACGATGATATACTTTGAGCGAGACGCCCGCTCGATCGCTGTCGGCAACGTGCGGCTCGACGATGTGGAAAATGCCTCGACCGTGTTTGGAGACTCCTTGCTGCATTTTGAACAGCGGCGATTCACGCTGGTTCCGAAAAATCCGAGACTTCTTCAAATCGACACGGCGGCCGATGGCGCGATTGATTCCATGCTTGTGACAAGCCGCAGTATGGAATCCTATCAGGATCCCACGCAGCGCTTTGTTGCTCTTGATAGCGTGAAAATCGCCCGCGGCGACCTGGCGGCGACTGCAGGCCGA
>JACRFF010000189.1 GCA_016218005.1 Ignavibacteriales bacterium | reverse complement strand
CTGAAACGATCCATTCTTGCTCAGCGCAGCAGGAACACCCTCGTTAAACATCACTCCGGTGATGGCAATACTCGTTACGAGAGAGGCCGGCGCCGAAGCTGAAACTGCAAACTTCAGTTTGACAAGAACTCCGCCTGATGAAATTGCGTTGACGCCTATAACCGCAAGGTTGGCAGTTCGATTCACCGTATCGACAGAGAGCTCGCGCGTCATGCCTGAAGAGAGTGTGCCGGCCATATTGACGTCCACAAGCTTGACGTAACTGTTCGTCGAATAGGAAAAGCTCATTTGATACGAGAAGAACGCCGTGTCCGTTTTCGTCGCGTACACCGGAACTTCGACAAACGTTGCCGGAATCATCGTCGTGTCGGGAATGCTCACTCGGAAATTATAGAGCGTCACCAAACCGCTCGTCCCCGTTCCACCGATCGAATCCTGCACCGACACCGTAATCTTTCCGCTGCTCTTCGGTGTTGACTTCAGCCAGCCAGCGGAAGATATCGACACGCGCTGCGAATCCGAGACCGACCATTTGTACGGCGGTGTTCCACCCGATGCCGCGAACTGCAGTGAATCACCGGCCACGAGAGTCTGAGAACTGCTTGGCGTAATGGTAATCGAAGAAAGCCGCAACACGCCAAGAGTCGATGACGCTCCGTTGCCTATCATCGTCTCGTTGAACAAAACACTTTGCACAGCAATGCTCGAATTTCCGTAGCTGCTGGTGAGCGCTCGCAACTTGAGATACAGAAGGACGCCGGAACCGGCAAGAGGCGTCGTTCCTCCGGCAAATGCTATCGAGATTGTTCCGTTCCCGACGGCGACCGCTGCTTGCCCGTAGCCTGCAAGCAAGGTTCCCGTTTGGACAACACTCGTATCTGCGGCCCAAAGATTGCTATTGAACGTGATGTCCAATTTACCCGACACCACGCTCAGCCCCGAAAGGTCTGTGCAATAGACCGGAAGATTTAGCGTTTGACCTTGATACCGGGTTGTGTCGTGGAAACTCAGCTTGAACGTGCGGACTTCGACAACGCCGGAAGTATCCACGTAGCCGCTGGAGTCTTTGCAAACAACCATTGTCAGTCCGCCACTCAATCCGGTGAGTTTGCCGAGCGTATCTATGGAAGCAACCGACGGCGAGGTTGTGGACCATGTGTACGGCGATTTCCCTCCGGAGACCGAAAATTGAACCACATCGCCTTTAGTCAACAAGGCGGTGTTCGGTGAGATGTTAATAGATGGAGCCGGCGAAATCGTAACAGTGCCATTCCGGAAGTCCAGCGTCGGCGAACCTTGATTCATCATTGTAAGTGTTGGCGATGGTTCAAAGTAGAACGAACCGTACTGAGTGTAGCCCGTAAAGAGTTTCGATGCGAGCCGAAGCACGACGAGTTTTCCCTTGCCGGCAAGCGTATCGGTGCCGGCGGCGGCAATGCGAATTCTTCCGGGGGATATTTCGTAGAAGATTGGCGCGCCCCAACCGGTTGCCACAGTTCCTGATGAGTCTGCACCGATGAACGTGAACAAACTCGTGTTGTATGTAAACTCCAACTGATACGACCTCACCGCATAACCTGAAAGCGAGCTATCGACATAGATCGGATAGGCAAGAACGCTCCCGCTGGCAATCGTCGTATCGCGAAACGAAAGGCGAATGGGCGTTCCTGCCCGCGTCGAGACTGAGAGAACGGCAATCAGCCCCGCAATGGCAGCCGCCCGAATGAGCAATGTCTGTTTCATGGAAACCTCTTTCTGTCTCAAGAGAAAAATGTTGTGATTGATCCGCTTTGCGCCCCTTGCGGTTATTTCAACATCAACATCTTTCTCACGTTGACGAAATTGTTGCCCGTCATACGGAAGAGGTACACTCCGCTGCTCACCTGTTGTCCGGAACTGTTTCGTCCATCCCACGTAATTCTATGCTCCCCTGCCTGCTGTACGCCGTCAAAGAGCGTCTTCACAAGTTGGCCGGTGAGCGAATAAATGTCGATCCGAACTTTCAGTCCATCATCCGGCACTTGATAGCTGATCGTCGTTGAGGGATTGAACGGATTCGGATAATTCTGATCAAGTCCGAAGCTTGTCGGTTTTCCTGTTACCTCGATCATCCCTCCCGACGTCGCCGACTTCATATCTTTCTCGTTGGCGAGGAACTGCGAGAACGTTATGGGAGATTTGACGCTGCCCCTCAGCTCATCGACAACACCAAACGTAATGCGGAACATCGCCCCATCGCCTTGAAGCGGCGTTGCGGAAGCAAGCATAATGCGGATGACGCCATCGTGAATGCTGGTTTCCGTCAGCGCGCCCTCAGCAATGCCGGCGACATTTACCGACACCGGCGTCAGGTGCTCTTTGTTGTAGGTGAGCACAATATCGGCGGAGTAGACATCCTTCAGCCCGTGTGCCGTAAGCGTTGTCGTCAGACGATTACCTCGTTCCACCGCACCATCAGAAATCTCTACAGAAGCAATCGACGTCGATTTAGAAAGCTGCGACCGCAGTGTCGGGCCATTCTGGAGAACGGAAGGGAAGATGTTGATCTTGCCAACCACGTACTGAAGAATCAGCGAGGCGTCGAATGCCGTAATCGTTCCGTTGTTGCTGACATCTGCCACCTGTTGCTGTAATGCGGTCAGCGGATTGGCCGTCGTATCCACGAGCCATCTCAGAACAAGCGATGCGTCGTACGCTTGAATGCGACCGTTCAGACTGACGTCGCCGTCCAGTGGATTCGTGGCACCGCTGGTGAGAAATGGCGAGTAGTTGACCCCGTCTGTAACGACGTCTCCCGTACCGCCAAAATTGCCGGAGTGCGTCGGGCCTGTGTTATTTCCCCACCAATTATTTTGCGCATTGATGGTGAACGACTTATTCACGTTGTTAATCCCGTACTGGGAGTTCTTGTAAATATCGCAGTAGTTGACGACCGGATTCGACGCACCATTGGCAACGATGCCGCTGTAGTTGCTCGTGATAGCGGAGTATGTTACCGTTGGGCTTGCGCTGTTCAAGGTAATGGCCGCGCCGTAT
>JACRFF010000180.1 GCA_016218005.1 Ignavibacteriales bacterium | reverse complement strand
GTGAATTCGATTCGTTGTTGGTAAACGCGATTGCCTTCACCGAACCACTCCAACGGGAGAAGGTTACGGAAATCAACGCACGATTCTACTTGGGAACCGCTATTGGCATGCGGGCGTTTCTGCATTCGGATGAAGGCGAGTGGCTTGCGGCCATTCAGAAAGGATTTTCCGCGGCGAATTATTTTCGAGAAGTGATCAAAGAAGATTCGACGTTTTATGACGCGTATCTCGGCAAAGGAACGTTCGACTACTGGAAAAGCAAGAAGACCGAATTTCTGCATTGGCTTCCCTTTATTTATGATGATCGAGCGGAAGGAATCCGCCTTCTGGAAGTCTGCGCAGCGCGCTCTCTCTACAATCGCGCCACGGCGATGAGAGCGCTCATCGAAATTCATTTGGATGCGGGCAATTGGCCGGAAGCATTCCGTTGGATACGTGAGGGAAGAACAGTTTTCCCGGACAATCGGTTTTTCCTTTGGGCGTCCGGTGTGGCAAATATGAAAGCAGGGCACTCACCGGAGGCGGCGGCATCGTTTCGACTTTTGCTGGAAAACATTCTCCACTCGATGATGCCGAATCCGTATCCCGAAATCAGTGCGCGCATGAATCTGGCAAAAGCATTGTTGAGCACGCGCGATACGGTAGGAGCGGAAAAAGAGTTGCAAACGATCTTGCGTCAACACGCATTCCGTTTTTCATTGCGAACGGCTCAACGAGCCAACGCAAAGTTTGAAGAGGCCGGAGCTTTGCTTCGACAAATTTCTTTGGAAGCAAAAGGGAGCCGATAGGCTTGCCTATGGCAATTACCGCGATTTCAAATAGTCAGTATCAAAAGAAGCTTGACGACTTGCTGGCGGTGTGCAGAAAGAATCTCCGCTCGGTGGATGAAGACTTGATTACTCGCGCCTTCAAAGTAAGTCTGGAAGCCCACAAGCACGACCGCCGGGCGTCGGGCGAGCCGTACTTTTCGCATCCGTATGACGTGGCCATGGTAGTAGCAAAGGAAATTCCGCTTGATGACGTATCGATTGCCGCGGCCTTGTTGCACGATGTTGTGGAAGACACTAAGATCGAATTGAAGGATGTGCGCGCCGAATTCGGAGATGCGGTTGCCGATATCGTCAACGGCGCCACCAAGATTACGGATATTTTTGAAAGCCACGAAGTAACGCAGGCAGAGAGCTACCGAAAGCTGTTGCTCTCGATGGTAAGCGATATTCGCGTTATGCTCATCAAGTTTGCCGACCGCCTGCACAATATGCGAACACTCGAGTATATGCCGCCGGATAAGCAAGTCCGCATCTCCAAAGAAACACTTGAGATCTATGCGCCGTTTGCCCATCGGTTTGGACTTGCGCAGATCAAGTGGGAATTGGAAGATTTGGCATTCAAGTACTTGCATCGGGCAGAGTATGACACCATCGCGCGGCAGATCAAATCCAAGCGCAGGGAACGCGAGCACTACATCAACAAGTTTGTGCAGCCGATTCGCAAACGCTTGGGCGATGAGGGTTTGGAATTTGACGTGGAAGGCCGCGCCAAGCATATCTACAGCATCTACAACAAAATGTTGCAGCGCAGCAAACCGTTGGATGAAATTTATGACCTCTTTGCCGTCCGCATCGTCTTGAATTCAACAGACAATCATGATTGTTTTCTCGTCTATGGCGTGGTGACGGAAATCTATAAACCAATTCCCGAACGTTTCAAAGACTATATCTCCGTGCCGAAGAAGAACGGTTATCAATCAATTCACACAACGGTTGTCGGTCCCGATGGCCGATTGGTAGAAGTCCAGATCCGCACAAAAGCGATGCACGAAGTTGCCGAACGCGGCGTTGCCGCACACTGGATGTATAAGGAAAGTAAGCTCACGCTCGATAAGGAACTCGAAAGCTGGGTCAATTGGGTGCGAGAGATTTTTGAACAAAAAGATGCCGACACCTCGCGAGAACTTCTCGAAAGCTTCAAACTCAATTTGTATCAGGATGAGATCTACGTTTTTACGCCGAAGGGTGATTTGAAAATATTGCCGCGCGATTCTACTCCGATTGATTTTGCGTTTGAAATACATTCCAACGTCGGGATTCATTGTATCGGTGCAAAAGTCAATGGGCGCATCGTTCCGCTGAACACGCTGTTGCGCAGCGGCGACCAAGTGGAGATCATCACTTCCAAGAATCAAACGCCGAATGCGGATTGGGAACAATTTGTCGTTACGCACAAGGCGAAGTCGCATATTCGCAAATGGATTCGCGAAGAATCCCGCAAACGGGTGGAGGCGGGAAAGGAACAATGGGAAAAGAAAACTCGTCGGCATAAGTTTCGAATTACGGAAGACGACCTTCAGAAATTTCTTCATACGCTGAAATATTCCAGCTTGTCCGAATTCTTTCTAGCGATAGCCGAGAGTCGAATCGACCCAGATGCGGCCATCGAACAGCTTATCCTTCGCTCCAAACAAGGAACTGAAGGTCAGAAGTCGGATGCGCTTGAGGCGGAAACGTTGTTTGCGAAGTTTATCAGCACGGCGCGCGATGTCGCCAGCGGTATTTCGCTCTTCGGAACGAGCGATAATTTTATGCATCAGTACGCAAAGTGCTGCAATCCAATTCCTGGCGATACAATCATCGGATTCGTAACGACGGGTGAAGGCATTCGCATTCACCGAAAGGATTGCAAAAATGTAGTTTCGCTGCGATTGACGGAGCGCGCGCGCATCGTCGAAGTTAGCTGGCCGACGCAGGAAGGCTCAGATTTCATCGTTGCCGTGCATATTGCCGGCAAAGATCGGCCGGCACTTTTGAGCGATATTACCCACGCCATCTCCACGTACCAAAACACGAACATTCGAAGCGTCAACGTTGATACGCGCAACGGACTCTTTGAAGGTCAGATCATTTTGTTCGTCAAGAATACAGACCACCTGTCGCGTATTATCGAAAAGGTTCGGCGGGTGCCGGGCGTTACCGATGTGGAGCGATTCCTTGGCTGAGGAACGAGCATCGGTCGGGAGGTTGATGGGGGTTGACTACGGGTCGCAGCGGATTGGACTGGCGTTGAGTGATCCGTTAGGAATTATTGCTCAGCCTTTGGAAACCATTCCTAATGACCCGAACACCGTTAGCGCCATTGTGAAGTTGTCGTCGCAGCAAGGGGTGGTCGGCGTGGTTGTTGGCATGCCATTGAATCTCAAAGGAGAAATCGGCGCGAAAGCGAAAGAAGTGGAAGCGTTTATCCAAACGCTCAAGGAGAATCTTGACATCGACGTTGTGTGTTGGGATGAGCGATTCACTTCCACGATTGCTCAGCACACGCTTCGTTCCATGGGCACGACAAAGCGCCAACGACGAGAGGATAAAGGAAGAATTGATGCGATGGCGGCCGCCTTGATTCTGCAAAGTTTTTTGGATCGCACGAAACATTCACGAACGTGCTGATGGCAATTCAAGATCGCGACCCAGCAAGAACTTTCGGGAGGCGAATCGTCGGCAGAACGCAACGGGTCTTCGTGTGGATGCAAAAGCATAAGATTGCAAGCATTGCACTCGTCGTGCTGTTATTGATCCTCTGGCAACTCGCCGTGCTGCCTTGGCAAGACCTAACCCGATTGAGAACGGTGAACCCGACAACAACGGCGTTCATACGTTACGCTGAGGAAACGGCAAAGGAGAGCGGCAAACCGTTGAGGAAGCATCAACAATGGATATCGCTCAGCAAGATTTCGCCGGTATTGGTCGATGCGATTATTGTAGCTGAAGACGGCACATTTTGGGCGCACAGTGGATTCGATTGGTTTGAGTTCAGAGAATCACTGGCAAGAGATTGGAAGGAAATGCGTGCTGCACGAGGCGCCAGCACGATTACCCAACAGCTTGCGAAGAATCTGTTCCTATCGCCCAGCAAGAATCCTCTGCGCAAACTCAAAGAGTGGTTGTTGACGTATTGCTTGGAACGCCAGCTATCGAAGCGGCGAATTCTGGAATTGTATCTCAACGTGATAGAACTTGGCGTCGGAATTTATGGGGTTGAAGCGGCGTCGCAATTCTATTTTAAAACGTCGGCCAGCGATCTCACTGTGGATGAATGTGTGCGGTTGGCAGCAATCATCCCAAGCCCCCAACGGCATCGCGCCGATGATAATTCCCGATACGTAAGTCGGCGCGCTCAGATCATTCTTGCAAGACTTCAAGTTTACACGAAGGAAAGAGAAACAGGAAGCGCCGCCGCAAGTGATTCCGCCGGAGTGCTGCCGGATAGCTTACGTTTGGAATCAGAAGAGCAGGAAGAGATAGATGACTTACAAAGACGTTGACCTGATGCTTGAAGAGGGTGAGGGGTTTGAGCTTGAATTCAAGCGAAAGGTCCCCGGCAAAGAAAAAATTGCCAAGACACTGATTGCCTTTGCAAACACAAGGGGAGGCACGATCCTCTTTGGCGTGGATGACGACAAGCGCATTGTCGGCGTTGAAAGCGAAAAAGAAGAAATTGAATTGATCCAGAATGCCGGCAGGTATTTCTGCGATCCACCCATCGAACCTGAGCTGGAGGTTGTGCCGTACCACGGCCGGGACGTCATCGCGGCGATAGTGCATGAAAGCGATACAAAGCCGCACGAACTTCTTGCCAAGGGAAATGGTGAAGAAATATCTGCGAGAGTGTTTATTCGTGTCAATGCCAATACGGTTGTTGCAAGCAAAGAAGTCGTGCGAGTCTTACAGGCGGAATCAGGAACGGCTGCGCCTTTACGAATTATCATTGGCGATATCGAACGCCGGCTGTTTGACCATCTCGATGCACATCAGCGGATCACCGTCAAGCAATTTGCAGAATTGGTCAACATCTCCCGTCGTCGTGCATCGCGCACGCTCGTCAATCTCGTACGGGCGGGCGTCATTCGCATTCATACGCACGAGAAAGAAGATTTCTATACGCGGGCATTTGAATAGCCGTGGTTGTTTTGTCTGCCTTGGTTTCGTATTTTACGACGTAACCTCTCACTTTCATTTTGGGTCGCACGCATGCGGTTGTCAAAAGCTTTTGTTCCCACGCTGAAGGAAACTCCTTCAGACGCTGCTATCCCAAGCCATCAATTGATGTTGCGCGCCGGACTTATGCGGCAGTTGACTGCCGGAGTCTATGCGTATTTGCCGCTCGGGTACAAGGCCATGCTCAAGGCCATGCAGATTATTCGGGAAGAAATGGATGCGATTGGAGGCCAGGAGTTTCACTTGCCGGCATTGAACCCGGAAGCATTGTGGATGCAAACGGGAAGGCGCAATGTTCCCAACTTCATTCTGAGCGTGAAAGAGCGGGATTTGGTTTTAGCGCCTACACACGAAGAAGTAATTGCATGGATTGGCGCGAATCACATTCAATCCTACAAGGACTTGCCGCAGATTTGGTACCAAATTCAAACCAAGTTCCGTAATGAGCCGCGGCCCAGGTCGGGAGTTTTGCGCGGGCGGCAATTTATAATGAAGGATTCGTATTCACTCGACAGAACGTGGGAAGAGCTTGATAAAAGTTACGATGCACATGCGGAAGCGTACAGGAATATTTTTTCCCGCTGCGGATTGAAGTTTTTTGTCGTCGGTGCTTCATCGGGTGCGATGGGGGGAACGGGGTCGCAGGAATTTATGATTGAATCTCCGTTTGGCGAAGATACGGTTGCACTGTGCGACCACTGCGGCTACGCTGCAAATGTGGAGGTGGCGACTTCGGCTGTTCCCAGCGTTGGCCGTAGCGCGGAAAGCGCGATGCCTAAGGAAATTCATACGCCCAATGTGAAGACGATCGATGAACTTGCTTCCTTTCTGAAGACCGACCACAGGCAGTTGGCAAAATCTCGCGTCTACCTGCACGACGGGAATCCTGTTCTAGTGCTGATGATGGGAAACGATCAGGTGAACGAAAGCAAACTCATTGCAGCCGTAGGCGGCGGGGAAGTGTTTGCCGCCGGTGAAGAGAAGTTGGTGGAACTGACAGGAGCCGACGCCGGTTCAATCGGGCCGATTGGTTTCAAAGGAAGGATCATAGCTGACAATCGTTTGAAAGATTCGAACAACTTGGTCAGCGGCGCGAACAAGAATGACTTTCACATCATCAACATCGATTTGAAGCGCGATGCAAAGGTTGAGAATTACTTTGATTTGCGACAAGTGGAAGACAAAGAACCTTGTGCATCGTGCGGAAAAGAAATTCGGGTAGCTCATGCAATTGAATTGGGACATATCTTTAAGCTTGGCACGAAGTATTCCGAGGCGTTGAATATGCGGTTTCTGGATGAGCAGGGTCAATCGCATCCAGTTGTCATGGGGAGCTATGGAATCGGCGTTGAACGGATTGTGGCTTGCCATATCGAGCAAAGCCACGACGAAAACGGTATTGCGTGGGGGAAGGCATTGGCGCCGTACGCATGCCACCTGATTACTGTCAACATGAACAGCAAGGAGGCCGTTCTTCATGCCAATCAGATTTATCAAAAATAGACCGATGCAGGCATTGACGTATTGTTCGATGACCGTGCCGGCGTGAGTCCTGGTTTCAAATTCAAAGATGCCGACCTTTTGGGAATGCCGCTGCAAATCATCGTAGGGGAGAAAGGGTTGAAGAACGGTCAATGCGAAATCAAGCATCGCAAAACAGGCGAGCGGACGATGATTCCTCTCGGCGAAACTGTGGAGAGAGTGAAATCTTTGCTAACGAACTGACAAATGCTGAAAAAGAAAACCGCCTTCAACAGAGCCCGGCAAGTCTGTGGTTTTGCTGAGATATTAGTCTCGAGCTTTTTGGGAGCGTGCATCGATGTCCGCTGATGCTCAACCCTACATCCTCGGTGGTGAGCGGCGGTTTCTTTCGCCCGCAAGCCCGCATGTACAGTTGGTCCACAACCCGTGGGATGATTCAGTTGTCGGAGCGGTCGTTACGGCAGAAAGCGACGCTGCGGATGAAGCAATCGAAAGTGCGCGAAGGGGATTTGAACGCAGCCGAGCGCTTTCCAGTTATCAACGGTCGGAGTCGCTTGCATTCATTACGGCACGGCTGAGGGAAACAAAGGAAGACTTCGCGCGCTTGATCACTGCGGAAGTGGGAAAGCCCATTGCGTGGTCACGCGTTGAAGTCGAGCGAGCAATAATAACCTTCGGGCTTGCATCAGAAGAAGCAAAGCGCATGGGTGGAGACTTGATGCCGCTCGATCTGCAATCCGGCCATGAAGATCGTTTTGGCATCGTTCGTAGATTTCCAAGAGGAATTGTTCTCTGCATTACGCCGTTCAACTTTCCCCTCAATCTCGTGGCGCATAAGGTTGCCCCCGCGATAGCGTCAGGAAATGCGTTCATCCTCAAACCGGCGCCGCAAGCACCATTGACGGCGCTGAAATTGGGGGAGATCATTGCCGACTCGGGTTACCCCAAGGAAGCATTCAGCATACTTCCCTGCGCCAATGAAGTGGCAGAAAAAATGGTTGCCGACCTGCGGATACACATGCTCAGTTTTACCGGCAGTCATTCTATCGGGTGGATGCTGAAGGAAAAGGCCGGCAAGAAAAAAGTTGTCCTCGAACTTGGCGGCAACGCCGGAGTCATTGTTGATGGTTCCGCGAATGTGATCCCTGCTGTGAAGAAGAATGTCGTTGGTGCATTTGTGTATGCCGGACAGGTTTGCATCAAGGTGCAGCGGATTTTTGTCCACGAAGACATCTTCGATGAATATCGGCGGCAGTTTGCAGCGGAAGCCGCCTCGGCAGCAACCGGAGATCCGCTCAACCCCGAAACGCTCTGCGGTCCATTGATTGACGACAAAGCGGTTGTGCGTGTGCGGATATGGTTAGAGGAAGCGAAGCGATCGGGTGCACGGGTGTTGACAGGCGGAACATTCAACAACAGACTACTT
>JACRFF010000177.1 GCA_016218005.1 Ignavibacteriales bacterium | reverse complement strand
CGTTCAGTTCTGAGAAGGCGTTGCACATCTCTTTGCCGTTCACGATCGCCTCGAATCGCTCCACGAGTCCCGGTTCCGAACGATGCTTCTTGGCCAGAGGCGACATTTCCAATGGATAATCGGTAATGAAGGTTGGTTGGATGAGATGCGGCTCAACTTTCTCTCCAAAGATTTCATTAATGATAGCGCCGGCGCCCATGGATGGCTCGACACCGATGCGGAGGTCTTTGGCAGCACTCCGTAGTTCCGATTCAGATTTGCCGCGCAGATTCTGACCCGTATGCTCGTGAATGGCGTCAAACATCGTCAACCGACGCCACGGCGGGGTAAAATCAATCGGGGTATTGCCAACAGTTATTTTTGCAGTTCCGTTGACGGCAACGCAGATGTGATAGATCATCTCTTCGACCAAGCTCATCATCCATCGGTAGTCTTTGTATGCGACGTACAATTCCATCATTGTGAACTCGGGATTGTGCGTCCGGTCCATGCCTTCGTTGCGGAAGTCTTTGGAGATTTCGTACACGCCATCAAATCCGCCGACAATCAATCGTTTCAAATACAACTCATCTGCAATACGGAGATAGAGGTCGATATCAAGGGCGTTGTGGTGCGCAACAAACGGTCGCGCTGAAGCGCCGCCATACACGGGCTGCAACACCGGAGTCTCAACTTCCAAGAAACCTCGCTCATCCAAATAGCTTCGCATGGTGCTGATGATCTTTGCACGCTGGTAAAACACTTGCCGCACGTCCGGACTGACAATGAGGTCGACATAGCGCTGCCGATAACGAAGTTCTTTGTCAGAAAACGGGTCGTACACAACCTTGTTGCCTTGTTCATCCACACGTTCCTTCACCACCGGCATCGGACGCAGAGACTTTGTTAGCAGCACCATGTGTTGCGCGTGTATGGAAATTTCTCCCATCTTCGTGCGAAAGACAAATCCTTTCACACCGATAATATCGCCGATATCGAGCAATCTGAATGCGTCGTACGTCGTTCCGAGGTCATCTTTCTTCAGGTAGACCTGAATCTTTCCTTGCGAATCTTGCAGGTGGCAGAATGAAGCCTTCCCCATTCTGCGAATCGACATGATGCGCCCCGCAATCGAAACAGTACGGGCTGCCGCTTCATCCTTGAATGACTCGATGATCTCCTTAGAAAAAGCGTCGCGGTCAAATTCATACGGATACGGATTGACGCCAAGTTGTTTGAGATGCTCAAGTTCTTCCCGCCGACGAAGCATGAGAACGTTAAGATCGTCGTGGGCAGAATTGTGGTGCGATGATGATTGCGGTTGTTGCCCTTTGGCGCTCATGTTCGGTGTGTTCTATTTCTATTGTGAAGTGAAAAATCGACCGCCGCCGGAACGCTACGGCTTGGTCATATTTGATGGATACAGCGGCAGCGACAGTCGGTCGGGTTTGCACCGATTATTCAACGCGGTGATCTCGTACAACGTATCGGCGTGGTAGGGCTTTGCCCAATCCCATGCAAAGCGCCATTCCCAATTGTTCTTCGTCGTGCCGGGCAAATTCATCCGGTGCTCGCTGCCAAGCCCCAGCACATCTTGCATCGGAACAACGCACATATCTGCCACCGACCGCGACGCGGCACGGATCAAGTCCCAATGAATTTCATCGCCGCTCACGGTGAGATATCTCCGCACGTGGTCTCGTTCCCGCTCCGTCGCTTTTTCGTACCATCCGCGTGTCGTGTCGTTGTCGTGAGTTCCGGTGTAGACGACGCAGTTCGGAACATAGTTGTGCGGCAGGAAGACATCTTCCGGACCGTTGGCAAATGCAAATTGCAGCACTTTCATTCCGGGAAACTCGAACTTGTTGCGCAACTCCACTACATCCGGCGTAATCAATCCTAGGTCTTCGGCGATGATAGCCAGTTTACCAAGTTTTTTCTCTACCGCTTTGAACAAATCCCCGCCCGGGCCATTCACCCACTTGCCTTTGACCGCCGTTTTCTCGCTTGAAGGAATTTGCCAGCAAGCAGCAAAGCCGCGGAAATGGTCGATGCGAACAAAGTCGAAGAGTTCAAACGATGCACGGAAACGTTCAACCCACCACGCGTACCGCTCTTCCTTCATCACGTCCCAACGATACAACGGATTTCCCCAGCGCTGGCCAGTCTCGCTAAAATAATCGGGCGGAACACCTGCCACGCGCGTTGGATTGCCGTGTGCATCAAGATGAAACTCGTGAGGATTCGCCCAAACATCCGAGCTGTGGTGCGCCACGAAGATGGGAATGTCGCCCACAAGCTTTACACCGCGTTCGTTTGCATACTTCCTGAGCAATTTCCATTGCTCATAAAAACACCACTGCGTGAATTTGTGAAATTCAATGCCGGCGCCAAGCTCTTTCGCGGCTTTTCTCAGAGCCGTTGCCTTTCGAGACACCAACTCTTTTTCCCACTGGCTCCATAATGCGCCGTGGTGTCGGTCGTTCAACGCCTGAAACAACGAATAGTCATTCAGCCACGAAGCGTGCTCGCGGCAGAACAATTCGTATTGCGCTTTGTCCGCCGAGCTGCCCTTCTGCGCGAAACGCTCTGCGGCTTCACGCAACCGTTCGATGCGAAACGAAACGACGTTTTCGTAGTCAACACGATGAGTGGGAAAGTCCGGACACTGCTGCAGATGGTTTGCATCCAGCCATCCACGCCTCACAAGTTCGTCAAGATCGATGAGCAGCGGACTGCCGGCAAAAGCCGAGAGACTCATGTACGGTGAGTTTGCCATGCCCACCGGTCCCAACGGCAGCACTTGCCACAACGACTGACCGGCAGTGACAAGCCAATCCACGAAGTGATACGATGAAAAACCCAGGTCTCCGGCTCCGTATGGCCCTGGTAAGGACGTAGGATGAAGGAGAATACCGCTGCGACGCGAGAAACGCATGTTCGGGGTCGGGCTAGTTGATGCCTGCTTGTTGTTTGAGATATTCTACTTCCTGTTTTGTGAGGTGACGCCACTCGCCGCGGGTTAATCCCAGAGGCGTGATCCCCGCGTAGGAAACGCGGTCAAGTTGACGAACATCGTAGCCGATCGCTTCAAACATTCTGCGCACTTCACGGTTACGGCCCTCGCGCAAGACGACCAGCACTTTCTTTCTGCCTGAGCCGTCAATGATTTCAGCCGATTGTGGCTTTGCCAAGCCATCAGCGAGCCGCACTCCTTTGCGGAGACGCGCAAGGTCGGGTTGCACCATGGATTTATCGAGCGTAACGCGGTACGCTCGTTCAATCTCAAATCGCGGGTGCATCAACGCATGCGCAAACTCTCCATCGTTGGTGAAGAGCAACACACCCGTCGTGTTCCGATCCAAACGCCCGACAGGATAAATGCGCTCCTTCACTCGAACATAGTTCATCACCGTTGTGCGCTTCTTCTCATCACTCACAGTGGTGATGGCATCTTTGGGTTTGTTCAACACAACATACACCAGTCGATCTTGAAGGACAATCTGTTGGCCGTGAACGAATATTTTATCGCGGGAAGGATCAACCTTGGTCCCCAACTCCATCACCGTTTCGCCGTTCACCGTAACCGCACCCGATGCGATGAGTTTGTCGTTTCCTCTTCGCGAGCCAACGCCAGCCGTGGCAAGAAATTTATTCAACCGAATATTTTCTTGATGAACCCGCTTAGTTTTTCTTTCCAGTTTTGCCATCGTGTTTTCTGTTGGTGCGTCGCATCATCGACTCCGGAGTCCGCATCAACCTGATGCTCGATTGGAGACTCGTGCTCGATTGACTTGGGTGATTCCAGCCGGGTGTCGCCGGATATGCTTAAATCCTCTTGCGCACTCTCTGAACGTGGAGGAACAACCGTCTGCGGCATTGCTCCTTCTTGAGCTTGGGTCATCTCAGCCTCTGCCGGCGGAACTACATTCGCCGCATTTGTCGGTTCCTCCGATACAGCGGGTGGAACGAACTTCATTCGCTCTTGCTCCGCAACTTCCTGAGTTTGACTTGGCTGAGTCGAGATGGTTTTGATTTCCCATGATTTCTTTCGCTGAACGATCTCGACTTCTTTTTGGTCAAGCTCAGACTTCCGTTTGGGAATGTGCGGCAGACGCGACTTGAAGTCCTCTTGCTCTTTCTTCATCTGATCGATGCCTGCTTGGGCTTCAAGCATGCGGCGTTCAGTTTCAAATTGGCTTTCGCCCAGAATCTCTTCAATCTCCCGAGGCCGCGGCAGGTCGGTAATTTCGTTCAAGCCAAAGTACTTGAGAAATTCACGAGTCGTTCCATACAACAATGGCCGGCCCACAGTCTCCGCACGACCCATTACCGTAACTAATTCTTTTTCTAAAAGTGATTTCAATACGTAGTCGCAATTGACGCCGCGAATCGCTTCGACTTCAGATTTGGTGATCGGTTGCTTGTAGGCGATGATGGCAAGCGTCTCGATGCCGGACTGTGAAAGCTTGCGGCGGCCTTGCTCGCGATAAAGCTTTCCAATCCAATCAGCATATTCCTTGACCGTGGCAAATTGAAAGCCGCCGGCAATTTGAATGATGCGGTACGGACGGCCAGCTTTTGCATATTCATCATTAAGGTCGTTCACCGCCTGCCGAATCGTTTCGGCTTCGATGAGCCGCGATGTTTCATTGCGGCGCTCGCCTTGGTAAATGGCTTTCAACTCGGCAATCGTGAGCGGCTGTTGGGCGGCAAAGATCAACGCCTCGACCAATGCTTTCAGCGTCGTCGGTACCTGTAACTCGATTTTTTGTTGTTCCGCTACGTCTGCCATTGGGTTAATTCACGTTGCGCATGATCGAAAGTTCCCCAAACGGTCCCGCTTGCCGCACGATAACAACTTTTGAACGTATCACTTCGAGCAGCGCGAGAAACGTTACCACAATCCGAATCTTTTCAAACTCCTGACATAGATCGAAGAATGTCCCTTCCGAGCGTCTCGAAAAGAAATCTCTGATGTACTCTATCTGCTGGTCAATCGTTACCGGAATACGCTGTATCTCGTGCACAAACCGGCGCGGCATACGATCCATCGAAAATTTGAATGCGGCAATGAGATCGAAAAAGCTCACGTCGCGGACAATATCCTCCCCCGTTTCTTCGACGATCGTATGTTCATCAGCCGTCCGATACCCACGCGGATGCAACAGCCATGCTTCCTCTTCTTGGCGCTTCATCGCTTCTGCCACTTCTTTGAACCGCTTGTATTCCACTAACCGCTTTACGAGATTTGCGCGAGGGTCGGCTTCCTCTTGTTGCCCGGGTTCGGGGGGCAGCAACAGCTTCACTTTGATTTGCATCAGCTCAGCCGCCACCACCAAAAACTCACCCGCGATCTCAAGGTCAAGCTGCTGGATATAATGCAGGTAATCGAGAAACTCTTTCGTAATGCGCGCAATCGGGATGTCATAGATATCCAACTCATCCCGCTTAATGAAAAACAGGAGCAGGTCAAGCGGGCCTTCAAAATCTTGGAGTTTGATGTTATACATTGAACCCGCCTCAACCTAAGTTCATGGCAGCGTGAACTTCGCTCATAGTCGTGCGCGCAATTTCACGAGCGCGCTGCTCACCATCAGCCAAGATGTCTTTCACGTCTGAGGGATGTTGTTCAAACTGAACGCGCCGTTCACGCATTGGCCGGAGCGCTGCGGCAATTCGTTCAGCGCATGTTGACTTGCATTCCACGCAACCGAGCGCGCCGCTCTCGCAACCGGTGCGAATCTCCAAGACTTCGGGGGCGTTGAATTTCTGGTGATACGAAAACACGAGACAGATATCCGGATGGCCGGGGTCGTTCTTGCGCACTTTTGCCGGGTCCGTTACCGCCGTCCGCATTTTCTTTTTGACCGTCTCCGAATCATCAGAGAGAAGAATTGTGTTCCCCACCGACTTACTCATCCGCGTTCCGTCCAAACCAATAAGCCGCGCAAATTGTGTGAGCTTGCCTTCAGGTTCAGGAAATACAGGAGCGTACTCCGTGTTGAACCGACGCGCAATCTCTCTCGTCATTTCGATGTGCGGCAGTTGGTCTTCACCCACCGGCACGAGGTTTCCTTTGTAGAGCAGAATGTCGGCTGCTTGCAGTACGGGGTAGCCAAGATGTCCGTAGGCGATCGTGTCAAGGTTCAAATCGCGGATTTGTTCTTTGAGACTCGGATTGCGTTCCAAGCGTGAGGTCGTGATCAGCATCGAAAGGATCAGATGCAGCTCCGAGTGTTCCTTCACCTGCGACTGGCGGAACATAGGACTCTGCTTTGGGTCGATGCCAACTGCTAACCAGTCTACCAACATATCGAGGGAATTCTGATAGATATCTTTGGTACTCGGGTTCGTCGTCAGTGCATGATAATCGGCAACAAGGTGATAGTTCTGATACTCTCCCTGCAGCGCCACCCAGCTTTCCAACGCGCCAACGAGATGGCCGAGGTGCAGTTTGCCCGTTGGGCGCATTCCGCTTAAGATGACTTTCTTTTTGCGAGACGTCAGACGTCAATTCCCTTAATTCATGAACAAGTACGGCTTCCAGTGATCATCCACCGAGCCGACAAAATGACGAATGAACATCACGTGGTTGGGTCGGATTGGCTTTCGCATCAAGTGCATGCTCGCTTCGTGCGGCGTCCGGTCTCCTTTGCGGTTGTTGCACACAACGCATGCCGCTACAAGATTTTCCCACGTGTCAACTCCCCCGCGTGCTTTCGGAACAATGTGGTCGACTGTCAGCATTCCCTCCGAGCGGCCGCAGTACTGGCACCGATGTCCATCCCGGCGAAGAATATTCTTTCTGGAAAGAACAGTTTTCTTGTAGGGAACTCGGACGTAAACGGAAAGACGGACGATGCTCGGATACGGCATCGTTGTGGAAACCGACCGGAGAACTCTACCATCAGCGGCAGCAATCAATTCGGCTTTGCCAAGCCAGAGGAGAATGATTGCCTTCTTGACATTGCAGATGCTCAGCGGCTCGTAGTTATTGTTGAGCACTAGCACCTTTCGGCCCAACGTTCCTCGTGAATCAACAAAATCGTATCTCGCGCTGAAGACGGACGCCTCCTATATGTGCGCTGAAGCGCTTTGTTCAGATGCTTCTTGAAAGACTTCCATAATCACTATGAAAAATATAGCTTATTGCGTGAAAAAAGGCAAGCAACGAAGTGCTTCCGCACTACTTGGACTTTATGTGGGTCTGAATGACATCCAAGGCGTCCCCTCCGAATCTCTCCATCACAGCGGAGGCAAGAGCCGGAGCGACAACCGCTTCTCCGATGACGGATGCAGCCGGAACAGCGCAAACATCCGACCGCTCATACCGAGCAGGCGTCGGCTTCAATGTGTCCAGGTCAATGGACTTCAATGGCTTTGCAAGCGTGGAAATTGGCTTCATGGCGGCACGCAAAACCAGCATCTGGCCATTGGTCACTCCACCTTCAAGTCCACCGGCGTGGTTAGAACTGCGGTCGATCCTTTTGCCTTTGGCTACAAATGGATCGTGAGCTTGTGAACCATGCCTACGAGCCATCTCAAACCCGTCTCCAATTTCCACGCCCTTGATGGCTTGAATGGACATCAACGCTTGCGCAAGCAACCCATCAAGCTTGCGGTCCCATTGGGCGTAATTCCCCAAACCAATTGGCAATCCGGTAACGATAACCTCGAAGATGCCGCCGAGCGTGTCTCCCGCCTTCTTTGCCTTTTTGATGGCTGCAACAGCGCGTTCAGAAGTTCTGTGGTCGAGTATGCGTACCGGCGAGCGATCTGCAAGCTCGGTAACTTTGTATGCTGCGCACGAAGCTTTTGAAGTGTAACGCTTGATGAGCCGATCGGTATCCGCTCTATCCGCAAGGGAAGCTGAGCCAATGCTCAGCACGTGGCTTCCGATGAAGATGCCGCACTCTTCCAAAAATTTTCGGACAATCGTGCAACACGCAACTCGCATCGCCGTTTCGCGGGCACTCGCTCGCTCAATGACATCCCGAAGGTCGTCAAATCCGTACTTGACGGCGCCGACGTAATCCGCATGGCCCGGTCTCGGAATTCTCATGCGTTCCACCGAACCGCCGCTTCCCTCCACCGCCATCTTCTCTCTCCAGTTATTGTAATCCTGATTGTGGATTAACAGGGAGATGGGAGTACCAAGAGTCTTTCCGAATCTTACGCCGCTCAGAATTTCAACCGTGTCGCTTTCGATGCGCATTCTTCCGCCGCGCCCATATCCTTGTTGGCGTCGCCAGAGCTGGTGGTTGATGTACTCCGAAGAAATTTTAATGCCAGCCGGCATTCCCTCAAGGATCCCCACCAGAGCTTTGCCGTGAGATTCTCCCGCAGTCAGGTAACGAATCATAATGCATCTCCTACTTTTGATAGCTCAATAAACTTACTTTTCGCAAAAAAAGAAACGGCGTAGCTTGATGGCCGCGCCGTTGATCAAGTTTGATGCTCGCTGAACGCCTATTTCGGCATTTCGATAGCAACGAAGCGAGTCCGTTTGTCGGTTCCTTTTACGCGCAACATAACGGCTTCGCCGGACTTGAGCTTCTTGACGGTTTGTTCAAACTGTTCCGGCGAACTCACCGGTTGGCTGCCCACACTGACAATCACGTCGCCGACAAACAACCCCCGCGACTGGGCCAAACCAAACGGCTCCAGAGATTCGACAAGGACTCCTTTCTCCACTTCCGAAGACTTCTTCGTTTTGGCATCGAGCATTTTCACCGTCACTCCAAAATCTTTCAATGTGATGCTCTTGCCTGAAACATCCTCCGCCCCTTCATCAGCCCCTTTCTTCTTTAACTTCACCGGCTTGACGTCTTCTTCTTCATCTTCGCGAGCTTTGAGTGTGACACTTTTTTCGATAACCGACTTGTTGCGCCAAATCTTAAGGGATACGCTTTCCCCCGGCGAATGAGCTGCGACAGCAGTCTGAAGCGCGTTCGGGGTATTCACTTCCTTGCCATCGACCGACAAAATAATATCACCTTCCTGAATGTCGGCGTCTTCGCCAGCGCTATGCGCATTTACTGTTTGAACGATCACTCCCTTTGCCTTTTCCAACCCGTTCGCCTTCGCTACCACGGCATCTACCGCACCGATCGTCACGCCGATGAATCCGCGCCGCACTTTGCCGTACTTTATGATGTCGCCGGCAACTTTCTTAGCCAAGTTGATGGGAATGGCAAAGCTGTAGCCCTGATAGCGGGCATTCGTCGTGGCAATGGCAGAGTTGATGCCAATGACCGCTCCGGTGATATCAACCAACGAACCGCCTGAGTTGCCCGGATTGACCGCCGCGTCCGTTTGAATAAAATTCTCGATCGCATAGCCCG
>JACRFF010000172.1 GCA_016218005.1 Ignavibacteriales bacterium | reverse complement strand
GCTTCAGCGCGCAGGCGCGAAGAAAAATTGTTGAAATGAGAAAGAAACATAAGCCCTACTTTCATCTTGGCGTCCTTTGCGCCCTTCGGACTGAGCCTCAGGGCGAAGCCTTTGCGGTTCTCTTTTTCAACAACCTGCTAACACTCTTCAAGAGTTCATAACAGCTTGCTTGTGACAACTTAGTTGTTGCGCGCTCCTTGTTGAATCCACGTTGACACTTTGTTGATGAGCGCGTTGCCGAGGTACGGTCCTCCTTGCGGCATACGCCCACCGAAACTTGCCGTGCCGCGCAACTTCTTCACGATCACGCTTCCTTCACCGTTGCCCGCGCTGACCACCGGGCCGTTGGTGCTGTTCCCTTTCATGATGTTCGCATAGGTATCGACAAACAGATTGTTGGCGCCGCCGTGGCAACTACAACTCACGAGAAAAACCTGCTGCGAGAGCGTGGCAAATCGAACCGTTGCCGATTTGAACCGCACGCCGCCGCTGTTTTTTCCTCCCACAACTACACGCACCGAATCGGTCGCCGCCAACAACGGAACCTCGGCACGGATTTCCGTATCGGTCCAACTGATGATCGTGCTTGCCAACACGCCGCCAATCGTCAGCGTGCTTGAGCTTTGCGAACTGCCGAAGCTGCTTCCCGTGACGCGAAGCGTATCCCCCACCGCCGCAGAATCCGGCGGTACGATTTGCATAATGCTCGGTGCCAAAGCCGGCGGTTGCGGCGGTTCGGTGCCGGCATCTTTGCACGCTAAGGCCATTCCTGCAAGCACAATGAACGTGCTCAACGCACACACGTGTAGTCGCATAGCTTCTTCTCCCCCCGTTGAACGTTCTTGGTTCGGTGGTGCGGAATCAAAGTAATCACTTCTGACATTTTTTACAAGAATCTTCAGCGGGCGATTGCGAGTTCTCGTGAGTGTCGGTATATTCGTTGCGTCTCGAGGATACGTCCATCTTGGAAACGATTGCCACCACACTGTATCACCGCACTGCCCTGCCGCACTCTCCCGCAGGCGACCGTCATCCAGCGATTATTTTCTTGCACGGCCGCGGCGCGGACGAGAACGACTTGTTCGGGCTTGCGCCATACTTCGACCCGCGGTTGTTCATCATCAGCGT
>JACRFF010000174.1 GCA_016218005.1 Ignavibacteriales bacterium | reverse complement strand
TGCCTACTCCGCCGAAGCAGCTGCTTCGGCTGCGAAGGCCGGGCATCCCCGCGGTCCCGACAAGTCGGGACGGGGCGTTCTGCCTGCCTGTGCGTGTACACACGCAGACAGGCTTCTAACGGGGTAAACTGTCATTCCGGACATGATCCGGAATCTAAAGCGGCCGAGTAGAACGATGCAAAAATAGTGTTCCCACGCAGAGCGTGGGAACAAGGGAATGCAAAAATAGTATTCCCACGCAGACGATGCAAAAATAGTATTCCCACGCGGAGCGTGGGAATAAGGGAATTCCATCGTGAATCGTCCTCACGTTGGGATTCATTCCGTCATGAATCGCCCGGCTCCTTGCCTTTATCCGGTTTGTCAAAATATTTTGGATACAGCTCGCGCGCACAGTCGGGACAGATGCCGTGGCTGAAGAGAGCATCCGAGTGTTCCATGATGTACTTTTCGATTTGGTTCCAATAGCCGCGGTCATCGCGGATCTTTTTGCAGTTGGAACAAATCGGAATCAGGCCGCCGAGCGTTTTAATGTTCGCCAGCGCCTCCTGCAATTCACTCAGAAGTTTTTCGCGTTCCACCTCCGCCTTCTTGCGTTCGGTGACGTCGTTTTCGATGGCGATGAAACCGGCAAACGAACCTTGCTCGGGATGCAGCGGTTGGATATAGGCTTCAATCCAGTACTCGCGGCCAGACTTGGATCGGTTTAGAAGCTCGCATCGAATTTCCCTGCCGTGGTCAAGAGCGTCGCGCACCTGGTCAATCGTCTGTGGGTCGGTGTTCTCGCTTTGAAGCAAGATGCCCGGATTGCGGCCGATGGCTTCTTCAATTGTATACTCGGTAATTCTGGCGAAGGCGTCGTTTGCCCAGACAATTCGTTGCTGCTCGTCCGTGATGAGCACCATATTGCTCGTTTGGCGGGCAACGAGCGAGAGCCGGTAATTTTCTGCCTCCATCCGTTTGCGCTCGGTAATGTCCCTCAAAACACTTAATGATACTGTCGGCCAATCTGGAATTTCTATGAATGAATTCGATAACTCAAGAGATATTCTCTTCCCATTCCAGAGGACAAGTTCCCGCTCCAAATAAGAGTGGATGCTTCGGGAGCGGAACCGCTCCTGATGTTTCCGCAAAACTTCCGCTTGCTTAGCTTCTTCATAGACTATGCTTATCGGTTTCCCTTCAATTTCTTCACGTGGTTTCTCTATCATTTTGCAGTACGCATCATTAACCAATACCACAATCCCTTCTTCATTTGTTATCCGCATTCCATCTATGCTTTTTTCCCAGACTGACCGGAATCTCAGTTCGCTTTCACGCAGCGCCTTTTCCGCACGCTTGCTTGCGGTGATGTCGATTGCAGTACCTGCTAAGAAGCGTTTTCCGGAGGGTGTACGCAACGGAAATTTGAATACTAACCAATGGTGAACCGTGCCATCGGGAAGTGGAACATCTTCCGATGTTTGAATCGTTTTATCCGAGGACACAACCCTCAAGTCATTTTCACGCAGCTGCCTTGCGATTTCCTCCGGCCACAGATCAAAATCGGTTTTTGTGCTAATCACCTCTCGTGTTATATCGAAAACCTCCTCAAACGCATTGTTAATGTAACGGTATGTCCAAGTCGCGGGGTCTTTCAGCCAGGCAACGATTGGACTATTGTTCATAAACGCCGTGAATCGTTCTTCACTTTCACGCAGCGCTTCCTCCGCTTGCTTGCGCTCGGTAATATCGCGCGCTATGCCCGTTACTCCTATTATTTTTCCATCGGCATTGCGCAGGGGCGACACCGTAGTGCCAATGTCTATTACCGTGCCGTCCTTTCTGCGCCTTTTCGTCTCGTAGTTTACGAAATGCTCTTCCTTCCCCACCCGGGCCAATACCTCCTCCGCCTCCTGCATTAGCTCTTCTGGCACCCAAGGTATGTGCTTACCGATTACCTCCTCTGCGTGCCAGCCGTAAAGTTTCTCTGCCCCGGGATTCCAAGAGACGACCCTGCCTTCCAAGTCGGTGGTTATGATTGCGTCGGCTGTAGTCGTGATGATGCTTTCTAAATAGTTCTTGGCTTCTTTTATCTGTTGCTCTAATTTCTTGTGAACGGTCATATCGCGGACAACCACTTGCACCGCTGGTTTATTTTGGTGAGTAGTGGCAACTGCGGCGACTTCTACGTCTATAACGCTGCCGTCAATACGAAGGAATCGTTCTTCCGCCGTTGGCACAGATTTCCCTCCCCGCAGCATTTCAGCAATTCGCTGTTTGGCCATTTCACGGTCGTCGGGATGTACGATCTCGAGCGCGGATTTGCCGATCAAGTCATCGGGGCGTGTTGCACCCAGCAATCGCACTGCTGCCGAATTCACAAAAGCAATTTTCCCTTCACAATGCACGGCAATTGCATCGGGTGAAATTTCCACGAGTCGCCGGTAACGATCTTCGCTTTCAAGCAGCGCTTCTTCCGCTTGCTTGCGCTCGGTAATATCGCGAAAACTCCAAACCCTGCCAACGGTCTTTCCACTGAGCCACTGAGGTTGGGAATAGCGCTCGAAAATTCTGCCATCTTTAAACCCCAGTATATCGTAGCTCTCAGCTTCCGGCTGTGTATACAACTCCCTGACTTTCTTCAAAAAGCCCTCCGGATCTTTCAATTGATCGAGGACAAACGCCAACGCCTGATTGTCATCCCGCGACGCGATGATGGAATCTGGAATGCGCCACATACCCACGAACTTTTGATTGAAGCTAACGATCTTCC
>JACRFF010000173.1 GCA_016218005.1 Ignavibacteriales bacterium | reverse complement strand
ACTATCTGATGTTACGCACAACCGATACTTTTGCATCTCTTGCTCAAGGAAAAACAATATGACCCCCTGCGTGGCGCTGAAGCGCCACGCGTCCCCCTTCAAAAGGGGGGACAAAATAGGTGGTTGAGCGTTATCTTTCCCCTCCTTGCCAAGGAGGGGACCAAGGGGAGGTCAACTTTTACTCTCTTGCGTAACATCAGTTACTATTTCTCCAACACGCCTTCGATCGTCGATCGAAACGCAGCGTAGCGTTGCGCCGTCGCGAGAAATCAATCTTGCGAGGGGGTCTCATCAACCGGATGGATTCTGTCAACGTGCATCAACGATGCGCGCGTTACTTTACTGATGCTTGCCGCCGTATCACGGCGCGCAATCGCGATGGCTCGCCTGAGGGAAAGCAAGACCTTGCGCGAAGAAATTCTTGCTCCTCGTCGGTGAACTTGGTGATGCGCACGATTCTGGGAGGAGGAATATCTATCACCCATCCCAGCAATCCACCCAACAATGCCCCTTCGATCAATCCGATGAGAGCATAGGTAATGTTACCGGGCGAAGGGCCGTTATTGGATAGTTGGTTTGCGTACGATATTCCCGCCATCAGCAGACCACCGAGTACAGAAGCAAGAAATGGAGTTGTAGATTCAAACCTGCCGGATTGATCCACGCACTCAATGTATGCCACTTGTCGAAACGGAAATAATTGTACGCCAGTGAGATTTGTTGTTGGCGTTCCAGTACCAGCACGAGAGAGCGATTCGACAACGAGCACCGATTCACGCACAGCAAGAAGTCGCGCGACTGAGTGAAGACTGTCTCTTGTGGTAATGCTGAGCTTTATGCCTTGGGCATAGACCGCAGACTCCAGAACGACCAAGGATAAGATCAGAAGTCCGAACACGCAGACACCTCCGTTGGAGCAGAGCGACACGAACGCCCCGCTCCAAGGTGATTGTGTTCGCTTTATTTCATGAGGATTCACGACTCCACCTCTCAATGTGAATTGACACGAGTTCTCCGCCGTTGCGCGATGTTACTTTTGCCATTTGGCAATCGCATACCCGAACACAAATGAAATCCGTCCGCCATCCGGATTGGTTGCATAGACTAAGTTCAGCGGAATACTAACGCCTCCGTATTTGAAGCTCTTGCCAACCGACATGACCAGCGCAGACTTTGCCCCCTCGGTCGTCAGCAGAAGATTTGGACCCAAGCCGAATTCAAAGCCCTCCGGAAAGCGGACACCCATCGCAAGCGTTACGCTGGGAATCAGCGTGCCGTACTCCACGCCGCCGACCAGTGGAACGAACTGAATCACAAACGACGGCCCGCCGCCCTCAGGCACCACCTGATATTCAAAGTGCCACCCGAACTGGCTCAGCAGCGTTCCAATATTTTTTTCCCGCAATTTGTTTACCAGAGTACTTCCCGTAACGAAGGTAACGCCAAGTCTTGGACCGCCCATGTTACGTTCTCCAAACACAATCTCTTTCCAGAGCGTGTCGTCGGTTTGTCCGAATGCGACCGACCCGACAAGGATCATCGCAGCGAACAGGTTCAACAGTGTTGATGTGGTTTTCATGACTTCCTCCTGTGGTTGTGCTGTTGCTTCGACAGCAATATGCGTTGTCAACACAAGAAGATTGTCATAGAAATGTCAAAGGATGGTCAAACACTTTCGCCGTACACAACAATGCCGCCGCGGGCAGACGGGTCTGCAGGCAGCGGCATTCGGAAGAATCGAAGAGTAGAACTTACGAAACGAACTTGTAGCCGGCGGTGTGAATCGTCAGGAAATGTTTCGGCTTGGATGGAGTTGATTCCAACTTCTTGCGGAGAGCGAGCACGTAGTTATCCACTGTTCGCGTTGTCGGCATGGCATCATAGCCCCACACATCGTCAAGCAGCATTGCGCGAGTGATCACCTCCCCCTCGTGCTGGGCAAAGTATTTGAGAAGGTGAAATTCTTTGGCAGACATCTCGACCGCTTTCCGTGCTTTGCGGGCTTCTTGCTTTTTGAAGTCTACGTGCACATCGCCGAACGCGATTTCATCTAAATCCGATACTGCCCTGTCGTTGCGTCTTAGCACGGCATGGATGCGCGCCACCAATTCCCGCAAGCTAAACGGCTTTGTCACGTAGTCATCCGCTCCAAGCTCCAAGCCGGTTACTTTGTCTACTTCCTGCTTCTTGCTGGTGAGCATAATGATCGGAACCGAAATGCGGTCTGCGCGAAGCCGCTTGCAAATTTCCGTCCCGTTCAAATTCGGCAGCATCAAGTCGAGCAGGATAAGGTCGTGATTTCCTTTCTTCGCCATTTCATATCCCCGCAAGCCATCTTGCGCGGAAACAACGTCAAAGTGCTCGACCGTGAGAGCTTCCTTCAACCCCTCAAGAATTGCGTCGTCATCCTCAATGATCAAAATTTTTTTCATGGATGCGCTCTCGTATGATGAATCAGAAACCATGAGATGGAAGGCGGAAATCAGTTGTTGAATTCAGAAGACAGAACGCCGGAGTCAGAATGCGGAGATTGACGAGAAGGTGCAACCGTGTCCCCGGCGCGGCCATCAACTGAGTACCTCAAGAGAGCATGATCAAACCGCCAAATCGCTGTGCACTTCAACGACATGAGTGTCAATTGATGTTTAGGATTTCTTCTCCGAGAGTTGCTGTCCGAGCAGATTCAGGAAGGTTCCAACATCTGTCACCACGCCGACGGTCTGCTGCGAGCCGCGGTCGGAAAGTTTTGTGACCACGGCAGGATTGATGTCGACGCACACCATGCGCACCCACGAGGGCAACATGTTCCCAACGCCAATCGAGTGCAGCATCGACGAGAGGCAGATGACCATCTTTGCGCCGACAAGTTCGCGCGCGTACGCCTCCTGCGCAGCGACCAAATCCATGATCGTGTCGGGCAACGGGCCGTCGTCACGAATCGATCCGGCAAGAACGAACGGGACGTTGCGCTTGACAAGCTCGAACATCACGCCGGAACACAACGTGCCCGCATCGACGGCGCCTTTGATGGAACCGTGACGATTGACGGCGTTGATGGCGCGCATGTGATTCTTGTGACCTTCATCGATCGGCACGCCACGCTCCAGATCCACACCCAGCGAAGTGCCGTATAACGCGTGCTCGATGTCGTGCACTGCCAGCGCATTACCGGTCAGCAACGCATGAACGTAGCCGCTGCGAATCAAATTGCAGAACGCCGCGGTGCCGCCGGTGTGAACGACAACAGGGCCGGCAACGAACACGATGCGTCCGCCATCGGCTTTGATCTGGCGCATGAGTTCCGCCGTTTTCCGAACAGCGGTTTCAGCGCGACGTTCGGAGGAAATATCGTTGGCCATGAATGCAAAGCCAAGCCGGTCCCGCTCTTTGAACTCCGGTTGAATGCGAACGCCATGAACTCCGCAGACAACCATCTCGCCGCGCCGCACATCGCGCAGCTTCCGGCATTCAGCCTGATTTCCTTTGACGACGATGACCGCGTCCATCCGCTGCTTCGCCACTTCGAGCCATGACCCATCGACGCGAACAAAGGTGTGATGATTGGTGGTGGAGTAGAAATCATCCGGCACGACACGGTCGTTCTCGGCAGGACGCAAAACGGCATTGGCGATCTCGGGTTGATAGCATCCTAACTCCACGAGATCTTCCAGTGTCTTTTCAAGCGTCTCCTTGGTTGGCGCAACCACGCGCAGGCGTAAGCGAGAGAAGTCTTCGTTCGTGTGTCCCAATGTGAAGTCGATGACCTCAAACTCGGAACCACACTCGATCACACGGTCGAAAATCTTTGAAAGAATCTGCGAATCGACTAAGTGGCCTTCAGCTTCAACGATTTCAGCGTAACTCATGTTCACCATCTCCAACGTGTTTCATCATCACTTTACTAACGTAAAGATACGACATCCGGCGGGGAGATGAAAGAGGAAGGGGGGAATGAAGCGGTAGAATAATTCGAAAAGTGGTTCCACGACCTTCTGCGCTCTTCACATCGATGCGGCCGCCGTGTGCATCAACCGTATGTTTGACGATAGCCAAGCCCAACCCCATGCCGCCTGGCTTTGCGTGCGTGGCTTGAGCAATGCGATAATACGAATCGAAGATTCGTTTGAGCTGATCGGCCGCCATGCCGATGCCCTTGTCGCTTACTTCACAAATTATGGTGTGCTTTGATTTTCGAAGCGTCAAAGAAATATTTTTTCGTGAAGATGAATACTTAAGCGCATTGGAAAGAAGGTTGATCAGCGCTTCTTCTAAAGCATCGGCGTCGCCTTGAATCGCTGGCAATGAGTTCGGAATCTTGACGTTCAGCTTCGCGCCGGCAGAATCCATTTGATAGCGCATCGCCTCGACAGCTTTCTGCGCAATGTTTTGGGGATACACTTGACCCCAGTGGTATTCACGAATTCCCTTTTCGATCTTCGCAAAGTCGAGCACGTTGCCTATATGGCGGCCTAACCGCTCCGACTCCCCTTGGATGATTGAAGCAAATTTCCTTCGCTGCTGCTCTTTCAACCGTCGATTGCCTTGCAGCAATTCGGCAAACATGCGGATCGATGTCAACGGCGTGCGGAACTCGTGCGACACGAGCGCGACAATATGGGATTTTAGTTCGTTGACAGCCTCCAAACGCCGCCGATGGTCTCGTTCTTCAAACATTTCTTGCTGAAGTCGTAGGCGTCGATACACTTCTGCCGCTTCACGCACCAGCGCACGCAGAAACTGAATTTCGGCTTCTTCCAATTGAGTCTTTTCATGTTGCAAGCGAATGACGGCTACAAGTTTTTTATCCTTTTCATCCGCGCCAAGGAGAACAATGCCTGTATTACTCTTATCCAACATTTGTGGGAAACCCACGTCAACATCGAACGTAGGGTTGCTACCGTCGGAAGGATAACCTTGGGAGTTCGTCTTCTGAGCGGCGAACAGTTTGATGTCAATCGCATCTTCAGATGCTGCCGCGCTTCCACGGTGGGTGATGAGTTGGCAATCTTCTTTCTCAACAACGTACACGTCAACCGATCTCACGGGAAGGAACGTCAATGCGCTCCGTGCAAAATTTTCTGCAAGCATTTCCTCTGACAGCGATTGTTGCACGCGGGATAACTCCTCGGGCAGCACTTGCTGAAACAACGCCCGCACAGGGAAAAGCAGTTTGTCAACAAACCGCTGGAGCGACAGTCGAGCAGGATGAATGAGGATGGCAACGACAAGGATGATGATGAAAATAGAGAAGAGTCTTTCGCTCGGCAATCCCCCCACCGATGACGACACAAAGAGAACGATGAGCACGTACGACGCTCCAACAAAGGCCGTCAACAGAGTGTACGAGATACTGCGGCTGACCAGCAGGTCGATATCGAGCAAATGATGCTTGATGATGGCAATGGCAAACGCAAATGGCGGGACAAGAAAAAACAACAAAGCGAATTCTTCCGGCACCAAGTCCCTTGAAAAAAATAGTTGTGGTAAAATAATGAGGAACATGAATGGAACAACAGCGGCACCGATCCCCCAGGCAATCCAACGAAGTTTCTTCCGCTCCTCAATTGAGGAGGCGCGTGCCATTAAATGGATCAGAACCAAGAGAATTGCCATTGTCAATACGACGATGACAACGTGCAACGCATCATACGCAAGTGCGAATTTTGAAAAATGCGGAGATGTTGGCGCTCGTACGACATCGAGAAACCTGCCCGACGCGGCCAACCCAATGGCTATGCCGGCTATGTATGCAGCATAAACTCCCGCTCGCAGTCGTTTCGACCGTTCTTTTGAAAACCTCGAGACAAAATCGAGGAAGGCACTTGCAGTCGTTGGATAGATGACCAGCAAGATGAGCCTCCGCGCAAGAGTCAACGCGTCTTCGACACGCAGAGAGGCTTGCGTAAACAGCGTGGTGCCGGCCAGCAGAATCAATGCCCAGTGCAAGGAAAAGGCGTGCGCATCGGTCGGACGCTGGATGTGTACCATCAAAGCTAAAACCCAAATAGCCGCACCTACGAAGGTAGCAACGAAAGCTATTCGCGGTGAATCATAATAGCTGACAAGCTGAAGCCGGAGAATTAGCGGTTCACCATTTCGTATGACACGAAGTTGAACAACGTCGCCTTGCTTTTTCAGATCACAGAGAATTTCTAAAGCTTCGGGGGTTCGGACGGAAATGCCGTCGATCGATTCCAGAATATCATTCGCGCGGATATCCTGCGAGTTGTAGAATTGAGAGACTGTTGCAACGACTAAACCGCCGGTTGATTCACGAACTTCAAAGGGAACCGTCGCACGGACAAGAAGGTCGGGAATGTTGGTCAGGCCAACGACCAGCACGACAGAATCAAAAAGAAATACAGCAGCCGTTCGGAGAGAGAATTGCATAAACGCGATGGCAACTGTGGAACGCTGGCAAGGTAGTCACCAATCGAAGAAGATACAAGCAAAACAAAATGGCAAACGGTGTTCTTATCTCACGCGTGTTCTATAGTAGTGAGCAATCGCGGTTGCAGCGCAGAGCTTGGCCGCATCCCACCAAGAGAAAACGAGAAAACCTGCTTTGATGGATTCGGTCCAATCATGAAAAAGGATGAGGTTGAGCTGGATCGTCCCTACCGAGAAGATGATGAGTAGACCTAATGTCATCACTGCGGCTGTCCACCAAAGGTCGTGTCGAAGATACAAGAGAGAGCCTACTGCAAATGCCGCTATCGGAAATCCAAGCAGGTATCCGCCCGTAGGGCCTGCGATTCGTAGCAAGCCTGCACCGGCTCCAGAGAATACTGGAAAACCCAGCACGCCCAACAAAAGATACATTCCCATACTCATAACACCTTTCGATCTCCCCAGCCTCGCTCCTGCAAGCAGCACCGAAAATGTTTGCAATGTAAACGGAACCGGTTGGTGGGGGATCTCGATTTGTGCAGCGAGTGCGGTCGTAGCCGCAAAAAAGGCTATCCAAAACACTTGTGCCAACGCATAGTCGCTTCTGATGCCCCAATGGGCTGATAAAACACTCGCGTTTCCTTGTGACATTGGTTCTATCTCCTGTTGTTGTACACGACAAACTTAACGATTGGTCAGAGAAAAATCAAACCGGCTCGAATGCACGGTTTGCATGTGATGGATTCGCCATTATCATCGCATTGAGAAACAGATTGACTCAGGCAACAATTTTGGATATATTTCTCTCCCAACTGCTTCGCAAGTTGGGTTTCTTTTTCTTGTGCAGAGCGATTGGGGTGTAGCCAAGTGGTAAGGCAGCGGCCTTTGGAGCCGCCATTCCTAGGTTCGAATCCTAGCACCCCAGCAAGCGCTGTGCAAACACGGAGTGGATGTGGCTCAGTCTGTTTTCCTCCAAAAGGATATTACTATGGACGAACTCAAGATTTTCTCGGGTCGTGCCAACCAGAAGCTGGCTGAGCAAATTTGTCGGGAAGCCGGCGTTCCGTTGGGGCACACGGAAATCCAGAACTTCAGCGATGGGGAAATCTGGGTAAAGTTTACGGACAATATTCGCGGCGCCGATGTATTTATTGTTCAGCCGACTCAGCCGCCATCGGACAACTTGATGGAACTTTTGATCATGCTCGATGCTGCAAAGCGGGCATCATCGCGGCGTGTAACTGCCGTCATTCCCTACTTCGGCTATGCACGCCAAGACCGAAAAGATCAGCCGCGAGTTGCCATAACTGCAAAGCTCGCTGCCAACGTGCTGACAACAGCGGGGGCAGATCGAATTATTGCCATGGATCTGCACGCTCCGCAGATTCAAGGGTTCTTTGATGTTCCGCTCGATCACTTGTACTCTTCCGCAGTCTTTGTGGAGTACTTTCGTTCATTGGAGATTCCGAATCTTGCGGTTGCATCACCCGATGTCGGCGGCATCAAAATGGCTCGGTCCTATGCTAAACGCTTGGAAACCGACCTGATCTTGATCGATAAGCGACGGCCAAAGGCCAACGAAGTAGAAATCATGAACGTCATAGGAAATGTGGAAGGTAAGAATGTATTAGTCGTCGATGACCTGATCGATACTGCCGGAACCTTTGTGAACGCCGTCCAAGCTCTCAAAGAGAGCGGCGCAAAGGAAGTCTACGGCGCTTGTACGCATCCGATTCTTTCCGGAAAGTCGTTCGAGCGAATTGAATCTTCCGACGTCAAGGAGATTATCGTTACCGACAGCATTCCGATGCGACGGCAGTCTAAAAAAATCAAAGTGCTGACCGCGGCGCATATTTTTGCCGAAGCTATCGTCCGCACGCACAAGCACGAATCGATCAGTTCACTGTTCGATGTCGATAAAGACAGAAGTTGAATCATAAGGAGACGCACCGATGTCAGAAATAATCATTCAGGCCGAAGTTCGCCGAGAGCGCGGCAAAAAAACTCAGCACCTGCGCAATAACGACAACGTACCGGGCGTGTACTACGCCCACGGCCAAGAAAAAATCAACATTACACTGCCCGAATTGACGTTGAAGCCGCTGTATAAAACTTCCGCAACCCACGTCATCAACCTCAAGCTCGGCGACGGCTCTTCCAAAATGTGCATCTTGAAAGACATCGCGTTCGACCCTGTAACCGATCGTCCGGTGCATTTTGATTTGCTCGGATTGAACGAGAACGAAGAAGTTGTCATCGAAGTGCCGGTGCAACTGACCGGAGGCACGCCTCAGGGCGTGAAGGATGGCGGCATTCTTCAGCACGTGATGCACAAACTGCGCGTTTCGTGCTTGCCAAAATTCATCCCCGATCATATCGAGGTCAATGTTGCGACTCTCGCAATGAACAAGTCGGTTCACGTCTCGGGGATTGCCGTTCCCAATGTGAAGTTGGTGGACAGCCCGAAAAATACCGTCGTGGCAGTCGTACCGCCGGTGGTTGAGAAAGCTCCTGAGGTTGCCGCCGCAGAAGCTGCCATCGCACCGATTGAGCCGGAGGTGATCGCCAAAGGCAAGAAGCCTGAGGAAGGCGCTGAAGGCACTGCACCTGCTGCCGTACCCGCCGCTGCAAAGCCGGCGCCGACAAAGAAAGAGGAGAAGAAGTAACGCCCCTCCTCGCACTGACGGACTGAGATGCGCATTCTCGTTGGACTCGGGAACCCGGGCATCCGCTACCGGCAAACGAGGCACAACATTGGATTCGATGTTGTGGAAGCCGTTGCCGCTCATCATCGCACGCAATGGCAATCGGGCAAGGGTGAATATGAATTCGCCCAATGTTCTTTGAATGACGTACCGTTCGTT
>JACRFF010000171.1 GCA_016218005.1 Ignavibacteriales bacterium | reverse complement strand
AGAACAACCAGACGCCGGAAGGAAAAGTCATCATCCCCAAAGTCTTGCATCCCTACACAAAGTTCGAAGTGCTTGGCTGAGCGCCGATGAAATCACTTCTCAGACTTCAGCCATATCTTTGGCGGTATAGGAAAATCCTCTCCTTCGGTTTGCTGACCGTCGTTGCCAGCAACTTGTTCACCGTCGTTCAGCCCATGCTGCTCGGCTATGCAGTGGACGAGCTGAAGCACGGCATCGAAACGCACACCTTTGTGAGCACCGACCTCCTCCGATGGGCGGCTCTCATCGTCGCGCTGGCATTCGTTGCCGGAGTCTTCACATTCCTTACGCGCCAAACGATCATTGTAGTGTCGCGTCATATCGAGTTCGACTTGCGCAACGACTTGCTCTCGCATCTCCAGAAACTGCACTATTCGTATTTCCAGAACACGCCCACCGGCGATTTGATGGCGCACGCAACCAACGACATTGCCGCCGTGCGCAACGTCGTCGGCCCGGGCATTATGTACCCCTCGGATACGCTGATGACGTTTACCATGGTGCTGACATTGATGCTGGTGAAAGATTGGCAACTAACGTTGCTCGCATTGATTCCGCTGCCGTTCGTTTCGTTCGCCGTCTATCGCTTGGGCAAGCTGGTGCACGCCAAGTTCAACGAGCGGCAAGAACAATTCTCCAAGCTTACCACGCGGGCGCAGGAGAATCTTTCCGGCATTCGCGTCGTGAAGTCGTATGTGCGGGAAGAATTCGAGATTCAGGAATTCCGCAAGCTCAGTTGGGACTATCTGAAGAAGAACCTCGTGCTGGCCCGCGCTCAGTCTATTATGTGGCCGCTGATGTTCATCTTGGTCGGTTTCTCGATGGTCATTACCGTTTATTTCGGCGGCGCGCGTGTCATCGACAACGAAATTTCCATCGGCACGCTGACAGCATTCATTGCCTACCTCGTGATGCTCATCTGGCCGATGATTGCGTTCGGCTGGGTAACGAACCTGCTTCAACAAGGCGCGGCATCGATGGGAAGGCTGGCAACAATCTTCGACGCCATCCCGGAGATTCGAAACACGGAAGCCACCGACGCCTCCATTGCCGCCATCGAAGGCAAAATTGAATTTCGGAACGTGTCGTTCACCCACAAGAGTTCTTCTACTCCAACGCTCCGCGCTCTCAATCTTGTGGTGGATAAAGGGATGACGCTTGCCATCGTCGGGCGCACGGGTTCGGGAAAAACCTCGCTCATCAATCTTATCCCGCGATTGTACGATGTAACAGAGGGAACGCTGTTGATTGATGGCAAGGACGTCCGCTCGCTGCCGTTGGAAGTGTTGCGTTTGAACATCGGCTATGTTCCGCAAGAAACATTTCTCTTCTCGGAAAGCATTGCCGACAACATTCGATATGGCACCGCCAACGCGACGACAGAGCGCGTGCAGAACGCCGCCGCTATTGCCAACATCGCAAAAGACGTCGAATCGTTTGCCAAGGGATTCGAGACGATGATCGGTGAACGCGGTATCACGCTTTCCGGCGGCCAAAAACAACGCACCAGCATTGCCCGCGCGTTGACACGCGAACCGAAGATTTTGATTCTGGACGATTGTCTTTCCGCTGTCGACACGTACACCGAAGAGAAAATCTTGCAGCGCTTACGGGAGTTCATGAAAGACCGCACCAGCATTATCATCAGCCATCGCATTTCGACGGTCAAGAACGCCGACCTCATCGTCGTGCTGGATCAAGGCGCCATCGTTGAACGCGGCACGCACGAAGAACTCATCGACCGTCGCGGCATCTACAACGACCTCTATCAGCGCCAATTACTGGAACAACAACTGGAGCAAATGTAGTGCAGGAAGAAGAAGTCCTCGGCAAAGCGTATGACGCCCGGCTGATGCGCCGGCTGTTGAAGCACCTGCGTCCCTACCGTTGGCACGTGGCGCTGGGCATCGTCATGAGTCTGGCGATTAGTTCGATGGAAGCCGTGCGGCCGTATTTCACCAAGATTGCCGTGGATGTGAACATTGCGCAGCAGGATAAGCACGGCTTGCTTCTCACCGCTCTTCTGTTCTTCGCCGTTCTTGTCGTGCGCGGAGTCATTCAGTACTTCAATGCGTATCTGACGCAGTGGATCGGCCAGCGGACGATCTTTGACCTTCGGATGGAGATCTTCGCGCACCTGCAAGCGCTCTCGCCGAAGTTCTACGATAAGAATCCCATCGGTCGCATGATCACGCGCGTCACCAACGACGTAGAGGTGTTGAACGAAATGTTTTCCTCCGGCATCGTGATGGTCTTCAGCGACGTGTTCACCATCGTCGGAATCTTCTATTTCATGTTGACGATGAATTGGCAGCTTGCTTTCGTGTCGCTCAGCGTTCTGCCATTTTTGTTCTGGGGAACATTCCTCTTCCGCAAGAAAGCGCGCGAGGCCTACCGCGAAGTGCGAACTCAGATCGCGCGCATCAACTCGTTCATGCAGGAGCATATCAGTGGCATGTTGGTTGACCAAATCTTCAACCGCGAGCGAGCATCCTTCGACAAGTTTTCCGCCATCAACGATGCGCACCGACAGGCCAACATTAAGTCGATCTTCTACTACGCTGTTTTTTATCCGGGAGTCGATCTCATCGGAGCGGTGTCGGTAGGCCTCATCATCTGGTACTCCGGAGTTCATGCGTTAGGGGGAGCTGTTACCGTGGGAACGGTAATGGCGTTTGTTCAGTTCAACGAAATGTTCTGGCGCCCGATCCGCGACTTGTCGGAGAAGTACAACATCCTCCAAACGGCTATGGCTTCTTCCGAGCGTATCTTCCAACTCTTGGATGATCAGACGCTGCCGCCTTCCGTCGCTGCGCCGGTTCCGATGGACACAGTGCGGGGGGATATTGAATTCCGCAACGTGTGGTTCGCGTATGGCGCTCCCTCCGACGGAACTGCATCTCCCGAATGGGTGCTCAAGAATATTTCCTTCTCGATCCAACCCGGCGAAACGGTGGCGTTGGTTGGGCATACGGGGGCAGGAAAAACTTCGATCATCAGTTTGTTGAGTCGATTTTACGAAGTCCAGCGGGGAGAAATTCTTGTGGACGGCGTCAACGTTCAGCATGTCCGGCCCCAAGACTTGCGCAAGCACATGGCGGTGGTACTGCAAGACGTTTTTCTATTTTCCGGCGATATCAAAAACAATATTTCCCTCGGTCGGCACGATATGACGCTCGATCAAATTCGCACCGCGGCACAAACTGTCGGCGCACACAAGTTCATCGATGCCCTTCCCGGCCACTATGACGCCGTCGTGAAAGAACGAGGCGCCACCTTGTCCGTGGGGCAGAAGCAGTTGCTTTCATTTGCCCGCGCCTTGGCATTCAACCCGCGCATCCTTATTCTTGATGAAGCGACTTCAAGCATCGATACGGAGTCCGAGCAACTGATTCAGGCCGCCATCAAGCAATTGTTGCGCGGACGGACTTCGATTGTCATCGCGCATCGGCTTTCGACAATCCAAACCGCAGACAAGATCATTGTGTTGCACAAAGGGGAAATCCGCGAGATGGGCAACCATCAGGAACTGCTTTCCGCCAATGGAATCTATCGGCGGTTGTACGACTTGCAGTACAAGGATCAGGAACGGCTGGCCGCGCCGGTGCGTGCTTGAAACTCCATTCACTCTTCGCTACATTCTACCAAGAAATTTCGAACACCAATTTTGGATTCCCTTATGAGTTTCAAACAAAAAGTTGTCACCATTGAGCGCCACATCATCGAAGGCGAACGCGCGCATCCCGATGCATCGGGAAAATTTTCTGGTCTGTTGCGCGACCTCACGCTGGCGGTGAAGATCATCTGGCGCGAGGTGAGCAAGGCGGGGTTGGTCAACATCCTCGGCACCATCGGCAGAGAAAACATTCACGGCGAGCAAGTAAAAAAATTAGACGTCTTCGCCGATGAAAAAATCTATCAGGCACTCGACCACGGCGGACATTTGTGCGTGATGGCTTCCGAAGAAAACGAAGATGTGCTGCACATACCGGACAAGTATCCGACCGGCAAGTACGTTCTACTCTACGACCCGCTCGACGGTTCTTCCAACATCGACGCCAACGTCAACATCGGCACGATTTTTTCGATCTATCGGCGCATCACCGCCTCCGGTAAAGGGACAATGGAAGATTGTCTCCAGCCGGGGTACAAACAAGTCGCTTCCGGATACGTCGTCTACGGATCATCAACGATGTTCGTGTACACGACCGGCGACGGCGTGCACGGATTTACATTAGACCCGAGCATCGGGGAATTTTTGCTTTCGCACGAGAACATCCGCATCCCCAAGCGCGGCAAGATCTACAGCGTTAACGAAGGCAACTACCGCTGGTGGCACGACGGCATGAAAAAATATGTGAAGTACTTGCAGGAAGAAGACAAAGCAACGAGCCGCCCGTACTCCGGTCGCTACATCGGCTCGATGGTTGCCGACATTCACCGCACGCTGCTCTACGGCGGCATCTTCATGTATCCCGGCGATACACGACATCCGGACGGCAAGCTCCGGCTGATGTACGAAGCGAACCCGATGTCGTTCATCGTTGAGCAAGCGGGCGGCAAGTCATCGAATGGAACGGAACGCATCCTTGACGTGCGGCCGTCAAACCTTCATCAGCGCACACCGTTGTTCCTCGGCAGTCCGGAGGACGTGAACGAGTGCGAAGAGTTTCTTCAAGGCAAGCAGACGCTTGCGCCAGCATCGTAATGCCTTCACCCTTGATCGAAGCTTCCGACTTTGTCGTCGTGGACGTCGAGACGACCGGCATGCACCCGGTGAACGACCGCGTGACGGAGATTGCGATGTTCCGTGTTCGCAACGGACAGATCACCGACGAGTTCTCCACCCTCGTCAATCCTCTTATGACGATTCCGGCATTCATCACAGACATGACCGGCATCGACAACGTCATGGTCGCAGACGCGCCCACTGCCCGCGAGGTGTCTCCGTATGTTGCAGAGTTCTTGGCGGAAAGCGTGTTCGTGGCGCACAACGTTGGATTCGATTGGGGATTTGTGAAAGAGATGCTGCGCCGGGAACGCAACATCGAACTCAGCGCGCCGCGATTATGCACGGTGAAACTCAGCCAAAGGATACTCTCCACGCTCCCCAGCAAATCGCTCGGGCCTGTTACGCGCGCGTTAGGCATTACCATTCCTCATCGACACCGCGCCTCCGGCGACGCCTACGCAACGGCGCAAGTGTTGATTCAGTTTCTCCGTTACTTGGAGGATCGCTTGGCGCTCACCACGTTGGAGGAAGTTTTGCGGTTCCAGTATAAGTCGTCGCCGCTCCTCACCGACCAGCCATAAAACAGAACGAGTCTGCCTGCCCGAAGGTGCTGGGAATCCATCCCTTTGGGAAAAGCACTCCTGTGGAGACCCCTTTCGGGGAGGCGGACTCGCGTGATTTCACAAGAACCGAAGTGCACAATCTCTCGACCAACAACCAGTCGAGTTGACTCCGCACACGGCGCAGAATCACTTGATCAAGTTCATCTTCTTGATCGCGGAGAAGCTGCCCGCTGTAAACTTGTAGATATAAAGACCGCTCGCAAGATCCTTCGCGTCAAAGTTGACCGTGTAACGACCTGCCGACTTCTGTTCATTCACGAGCGAACGCACTTCTTGCCCCAGCACGTTGAAGACCTTCAGTGTTACGAACGCTTCGTGCGGCACATCGAACATAAGCGTTGTCGTTGGGTTGAAGGGATTCGGATAATTCTGATGCAAAGCATATTCCTTCGGCAGTATTGGTTCTTCCGCAACACCCGTAAGCACCGAAGAGATTTCCGTGCTCGGCAGTCCTTCGTTGCCGGAGAAATCCAGAGCCGTTACTTTGTAATAGTAGATCACCGAACTGACCGCGCCGACATCCGTGAACGACGTGTCGGAAGTCTGTGCGTAGGGTTTCAATCCTGCGATGCCGAAGTTCTTGGTGGTGCTGCGATAGATGGCAAAATATTGGAAGTCTTCATCAGGCATCGGCTTCCACTTGAGCGTTAGATTGGAGCCGGCAATCGAACCACCCACGCCGCTCGGCACGCCGGGCGCAAGATTGTCAATCGAATAGCCGCTGTCGATGGGAGAAGAAAGCACGTACAGATTGAACCAGTAGTGAGCGCTCACTTGGAATTTCGACCATCGCATGCCGCTAACAATCGTGGAATCCCACAGCGTTGGCACGATGGCGGTATAGATGGAATCGTTGCGCGACGGCACCGCGCCGGCAAAAGTCCACCCTTGCGCCTCGCGCCGCCAGATGGTGTATTTTTCAATGCCGAAAACTCCGAGCATAGCCACATGCACTTGCGGCTCGTTGAATTTCCAACGAACAAAAACCTTCTTGCCTTGGTCGTTGGGGACATCTATAATCGCCAGAATCTTCGGCGCAGGCGGCGCCGGCGGCAATCCAACCTGGAAATTCGCGTCGATGTGGTCGTGGATTTCCGTTCCGGAGATGACGATGCTTGTTCCCGGATTTGAATTCGTGTTGTCGTAATTCAGCGTGTCGCCTCCATACGAAAACTGAACGTAATAGGTTCCAGGAGCAACGCTAAAATTGTACGAGCCGTCATTTTGTGTATTCGTACTGCCCTGGTTCTGATTGGTGCTATTTTTCAGCTGGACCATCGCACGGACAGGGATTCCCCAATTGGTCACTCTTCCTTGGATGACGCCGGATAATTGGAGTGCAGCGTCAATGTTCTTGATGGTATCTAGGTTTACAACAATAACTGTATCGTAGTTGCTCGTCTTATTGTTCCACCACTTGTCAAAATAATGATACGCTCCAAAGTGAATAAAATACTTTCCCGGCGGCACAGTCATCGCATAGTAGCCGTTCGTGTCGGTGTTTGCGTGGAATTGATTGTCGTCGTTGGTGTAAGGGTTGAGTGGATCATGCGTGCTCACACCAGCGTTTGCAATGCCCGTTGCACCATTTGTCACTCTTCCGGTGATGACCGTTCCTTGTATGAGCATGAAATTTATTCCCGTAACCGATACAGCGAGGGGAAACGATTGCCGCATGGGCGTTGCGATGTAACCGTCGACGCTTGCATTGTCAGTCGCCATTCCAACTCGCCAGCTTGATCCGATTACCGGGTTGCCGCCAACGGCGATCGAATAATTCCCGCTTGCGTCGGTAATGCCATGCCAGAATGGACTTTGGTCGCCAGAATTTTGTTCCTTCGCCTCCATCACAAGGTATTGTTTTGGGGCGCCCTGCGGACCGGAAACCGTGCCAGAAATGTTTGCTGCCGGATTTTGAAGCGGCGTAACCGTGAATGCAACGGTGAGTCCTACATTATTGTTCTTTGCGGAGAAGAGCCATTTCGCCGGCGCGAATCCTACATTGGGAGCAGAAAATGAAATAACGCCGTTCGCGGTATTATCCATATCGCCCGGATCATTGGCGCCTGATTGGCCGTCGGTTTGCGTGAAGACAAAAAGCTGTCGGTCAGTCCCCGGATCAATTTGATTGTTTTGGTTGACGTCAAGCCAAAACTCATTTTGACTTGTTCCTCCGATCGGCAGATGAATCTCCCATGAAATAGATGCGCCCGAGACGAACGAAACATTTGAGCTTGCACCGTTGATTGTTAAGCTTGTTACTTGACTAACTGCGGTCGATACAACGGAAAGAATCGCTGCAGCAAGGATGGAAACGTTCATGAAGGGTTTCATGACTACCTCCTTTTGTAGGTGAGAGTTTGCTGTACAGCTACATCAATGATAACCGTTCGCTCGAAACTACAGATTGATTCGCATCACGGCTTGAAGCAGAATTCAGGATTGAGGAAATTCTACGGCAGAACTTCCGGGTACTTCAATCCTGTTGCTGTGTTGAAAATAACCACACGATCTTTCGGCTTGAGCGTTCCGTCCCTCGCAAGAACCTCAAGCGCCAAAATGGCCGTCGCGCCTTCGGGACATAGCAGCACCCCTTCGCGCTGCGCAACTTTTTTGATCGCATCTTGAATGCGATTGTCAGGCACGGCAACGGCTAGACCGGCGCTTTTGTAAAGAACATCGAGAATCAGATAATCCGCGAAAGGCTTGGGCACGCGCAAGCCGGAGGCGCACGTCGCAGCGTTGTTCCAAAACTCAGATGTCCTTGCTCGTGTCTCAAAGGCCTTCACGATCGGTGCGCAGCCATCAGATTGGACAGATACCATGCGCGGACGATTTCGCCCAATCCATCCTAACTTTTCCATTTCATCAAACGCTTTCCACATCCCGATCAGTCCCGTTCCTCCACCTGTAGGATACAAGATAACATCCGGCAGAGTCCAGCCGAACTGTTCAACCAGCTCGTAGCCCATCGTCTTTTTGCCTTCGAGCCGGTACGGTTCTTTGAGTGTCGACACATCAAACCAATCCGGATGCACTGTTTTGAGTTCTGCCATCCGCTTTGCCGCGTCGCTGATGTTGCCCTGAACAAGTTCGATGTGTGCGCCGTACGCAGCACATTCCTTGATGTTCATCGCAGGCGTATCTTCGGGTATGAAGATCCAGCATTCCATTCCCGCCTTGGCGGCATAAGCCGCAGCCGCCCCTGCCGCATTCCCCGCCGAAGGAATACAAATAGATGTAACGCCAAGCTCCTTGGCTTTCGAAACGGCCACGGCAAGTCCGCGCGACTTGAATGAACCTGTCGGTAATTGGCCCTCATCCTTCATCCACAGGTTTTCTATGCCGAGTTCTTCGCCAAGCCGATCCAGCCGAAGAAGCGGCGTTGTCTGCTCTCCGAGTGAGACAAGGTTTTCCCGATGGAGTATCGGCAAGAGCGGTTCGTACTTCATCATGCCTTGCCGGTCGGTATCGAAACTCTCGCGTCTCAGATGCCGCCGGGCAGTTTCGAGGTCGTACGTGGCGGCAAGAACTTTTCCACACGACGTGCAGACTGTTTGGCGTTTTGAAGGGTCGTGGTGCGCACTGCACGCAGTGCATACAAGAGATTGGAGAAACGTCATAACACGATGGGGATTGGTGCTAACTCAAATTACATATCTCCATACGCAGAAGCAAGCCCGCTCGAACGGCGTCGGCGGGCGAGCACGGGAACTCTTTCACAATCCGCGCGTCGCTATCTTGAAAGACAAAACGCCAATCTCTATATTGACTCAAGTTCATTTCTGTCTACTCTGTCTACCATAACTGGAAAGAGCATGAATCGCGCAACGTCGTTCGTAATCGTTTTTTTTCTGCTGGGGGTTGCAGTTGAAGCAATGGCACTGCCGAAATTTGCGGCACGCACCGGCGCTAAGTGCCAATCGTGCCACGTTAATCCCACAGGAAAAGGAATGCGCTTGGAATTCGGCCAGACGTACGGAAGAGACGATATCACCCTTCCTACCTTCAAAGCTCAAACCGACTATGAAGAGTTTTCCACGGCACTCACATCCAATCTCAGCATCGGCGGAGACTTTAGGAATATCTTTCAGTTCGAATCGAAAGACAACTCCTCTTCCTTTTTCCAGATGCAGGGAGATGTGTACTTTGACTTCCGACTGAACAAGAAATTCCGAATCTATTTTGACAAGGGACTCTACAGCGGATTCGAGTTGATGGGCATCGCCAAGGTGCTTCCGCTCGAGGGCTACGTCAAGGTGGGTAAGTTCATGCCGGCCTACGGCACTCGCATTGATGATCACAATGCCTACATACGCGGCGGGCCGTTCGGGGGAATGTTCGTTGGCCCGTACGCAGCGCTTTCGTCATATCCTGCCGGACTGAAATTCGGCGAGCGTTCGGAAGACACCGGCATCGAACTCGGATTTGCTCCGAGTATCTTTACACTCAATATCGGATTCTTCAATGGAACTCCCGGCTCGGGCATCAGCGGTATTAGTACCAGCAAAGACAAAACATTTGCGCTTCGTGGCGACGCAACGTTCAAAATTTCTGAAACTGTTGTCAACCTCGGCGGTTCATACTACAACTCGCCTTCCGGCGCAGACAGGCAAACATTTTATGGGGCGTTCGGATCGATTGGATTGTTCGAAGCCCTTTCGCTTCACGGTGAAATAGATTTCCTCAATGTCCGCAAATCCGGTTCGACGACGAATGGTTTTATGCTCTGGACCGAAGCCAACTACATGGTTGTTCAAGGCGTCGACCTGAAGGTTGGCTACCAGTTCTATGATCCGGATCGGGAGATTGCCAACGGGAGT
>JACRFF010000169.1 GCA_016218005.1 Ignavibacteriales bacterium | reverse complement strand
TTGTCCGTTATTCCACGCGATTTGCTTCAGCAGTATGAGCCGATAATCGCGTTCATTCGCAACGCCGATGTGCTGATCCACGAAGCGCAATATCCTAACGATGAGTATGCAAAAAAAATCGGCTGGGGCCACACCGGCCTCTCCAACGCTTGTCTGCTGGCAAAGTTAGGCAGCGTAAAACGTTGGATCGTTACACACCACGACCCCATACACGACGACTCGCTCCTCGAAGAAAAGCTGCTCCTCACGCGACAAATCCTTGAAACGATCGACTACGCAATACCCGTCACTCACGCTTTCGATGGATTGACAGAAGTATTCTGAGCTTTTTCTCTCCCGCAAAACTTTCGGCGCTTCTTCTGCTTGTTTTGTTTTCTTTGTATCTTTCCACGTTATGAATCAGCATCGCGCATCAAATGCAATTGGTATTGACCTCGGCGGCACCACCGTCAAAGCGGGGCTTGTATCCGAAAGCGGAGAGCTTATTCATCAAACCAAGCTTCCGTCGCTCGCCGAAATGGGACCCGACGCCGTGATCGGTCAAATTGAAAAGGCCGCCCGTGAAATTGTGCGCGCTAATCCTTCCGTTTCAGTGCGAGCGATGGGCATCGGTGCACCGGGCGTTGTGGATAATAACGGATTTGTCAAAGCACCGCCGAATCTCAAGGGCTGGAGCGCCGTTCCGCTTGCGGCTGAACTGCGCAAACGATTCGACGGATTTCGCATTGAAGTGGAAAATGACGCCAACGCCGCGGCAATCGCCGAAGCAAAGTTCGGCGCCGGCAGGAACCATCCGGACTTTTTGTTCGTCATTTGGGGTACCGGCGTTGGCGGCGGGATTATTTTGAATCATACACTGTTCCGAGGTCCTACGGGCGGTGCGGGTGAAATCGGCCACGTAACCATTGACCGTAATGGGCCTGACTGCAACTGCGGCAATCGAGGTTGCGTCGAAGCATATGTCGGCCAGCGGTATCTCTCTCAGCGCGCGATGGAAAAACTTTTGAAGCACCCGGAGTCGAGCGTGCACGCATTAGTGAACAGCGATCTTGCAAAGGTTGAGCCGCTGTTTCTCTCGCAAGCGGCGCAGGCAGGCGATGCAACAGCGCGCGACATCCTGTGGGAATCCGGATCGCTGTTAGGCATTGCGCTGGCTTCGGTGATGAACATTATGGATTTACGCGTGAGCATCATCGGCGGCGGAATTTCTGCGGCAGGAGATTTTGTGCTGCAAGCCGTCAAGGAATCCGTCGTCGCACACGTGCTTGCACCCTTGCGGCCCGACATTCAAGTTCTTCAAGCACAACTCGGCAACAACGCCGGAATGCTTGGCGCCGCCGGCTTGGTGCTGTGAGCGTCGCCATTTATTGCAACGCCGTGAACCGTTGCACTCTCATTATACTCGCCATCGCCTTGACGGCCTCCATTGTCAACGGACAAACCAAGAGCGACACTTCCTCATCAGCGGCGGCACGTGATACGATCGCCGCCGGCAATTCCGGCGTGGATACGGTCGTTGTCTATTCCGCCAAAGACTCCATCGTCTATTCGATGAAGACAAAATTCATGCACCTCTACAATTCCTCCGACGTCCAATATCAATCGATGGGATTGAAAGCGGAACGCGTGAGCGTGAATTGGTCGACGTCGACTCTGACGGCGGTCGGCGTGCCGGACACGGTAAAGAAAGATTCCACCATTGGCCGCCCCGTGATGAAAGACGGCGGCGATGATTACCACGGCGACGTGGTGAATTACAACTTCAAGTCGAAGAAGGGGAAGATCAACATCGGCAAGACGGAAATCGAAAACGGTTTCTACACCGGCGAGCAAATCAAAAAGTTCGAATCGAATGTCCTCTACGTGCAAGACGGCATCTACACCACCTGCGACGCATCGCATCCGCATTTTTATTTTTATAGTCCCAAGATGAAAGTCATGGTGCGCGACAAAGTGGTGGCCGAGCCGGTCTATTTTTTTGTCGCCGATGTTCCGATCTTTGCGCTGCCGTTCGGCGTTTTTCCGAGCCGCGGTGGACGCGCCTCCGGCCTAATCGCACCGGCCTACAGCGAAGATAACCGCTTCGGCAAAATGCTGAATCACCTCGGCTACTACTTCGCCATCAGCGACTACCTCGACCTCGCCACAGCGTTTGACCTCTCGACGCGCGGCGGATGGCAAAACTTTACGAATATCCGCTATGCGCAGCGATACGACTTCAGCGGCTCCCTGAACGGACGGTGGGTGAACATGACCGCCCGCGAGCAAGGTGCTGCCAACGAACGGCGCATCAACGGCTACGATGTGAGCGTCATTCACAATCAGTCCATCAGCCCTACCTCGCGCGCCGACGTCAACTTCCGGTTTTCATCCGGCAATTTTTCGGATTACAGCTTCAACCTGAACGACATCTTGATGCAAAATATCTACTCCACCGCAACGTATTGGAAGTCGTGGGACAATGGCAACCGTTCGCTGACGCTCAGCGTTACGCGCGACCAAAGTCTGACCACGAACGAGACGAACGAGACATTGCCTTCGCTTTCATTCACGCAATCTACGGTGTTCCCGTTCCGCAAGCGGACAAAAACGCGCGGCCTGAGCGGGTCGTCTGAAACCGACTACGGGTTTCTCGACATGCTCGGCTTCAGCTATAACGCCAACTTCCTCAACCGGCAATCGAAGACGACGTCGTACGTCGATTCGGTGAAGACGTTCGTGCCCGATACCGGTTTCGTTTTGAAGCGCACGAGTGATTTCAAGAGAGCGGGAACGCGATCACTTTCGCAAGGGCTGGGATTTTCGATTGCACCGAAGTTAGGAGTATTCACCATCGCGCCGTCGCTCTCGTTGAGCGATTCGCGCACATGGACCGACGTTGAGACTCCGTACCGCCAGCCATCAGACAGTTTGATCGGCTATGGATCGACACGCGACAAAATAGTGCAGGGATTTCTTTCGGCAGGAATTTCCACCAGCACGCGGTTCTATGGAATTGCCCAGCCGCGCATGCTTGGAATCGCCGCCATCCGGCATACGGTTAACCCTACGCTCGGATTCACATACAACAAGCAAATCTACGGCGACAACATCCAAAAATATTCGATGTTTGCCAACTTGAATGTCGGCAACAACGTCGAAGCCAAGTACCAGAAAGCCGACACGTTGAAGGAAGAAAAATTGCAGCTTCTCAATTTCGGCGGCGGCATATCCTACAACTTTGTGGCAGACTCGATGCGCTTTAGCGAGCTTGGGGTCAACTTCCGCACCGATATTGGCCGCCTTCTGAACATCAGCGGGAGCGCGAGTTACAATCTCTATAAGTACGAGCCGACGGCACGCACGCGCGTGAACAAGTTTCTGTTGACGGAAACAGGAAAGTTCGGCGACTTGACAAACTTCAACCTGAGCGTGGGGACGTCATTCCGCGGCGAGAAGAAGCAAACTCCTTCGACAACGGGCGTGCCCGAGCCGGTAGCGCAGGAACAAGCGCGCGCTTCCAACGGCGCGGCACCTGCACCGCCAAAGAAAACTTTTCGAACGATCTACGACCATGAAGATGCCGACTTCAGCATTCTGTGGAATGTGAGCTTGAGTTGGATGTTTTCGCAAAGCACGCCGGCGCCGGGCGTTATCTACCGCTCGTCGTCGGCAAACATCAACCTGTCGTTCAATCTCACCGACAAGTGGCAAATCTCCACCGGCGCAAGCTACGACTTCGTGAACAAGAAACACTTCATTCCCTCCGTCGACGTCTCACGCGATCTGCATTGCTGGACGATGAGTTTTTCATGGTATCCGATGGGCTACTTGGAAGGCTATCGTTTGGAATTAAAAGTGAAAGCGCCGCAACTGCAGGATATCAAAGTCACGAAGCAAAATCGTCAGCGCGGACTTTATTAGCAGGATGGCTTCAGAAAGAATTGCTCGAACAGTGCAGTGGCAACAATTGCCGATCAGCTGATTGCTCAACCGCCTTCAAGATATTTCTGAAATACTTCGTTGCGCTGGGGGTCGGCGTTGCGCGCAAAGTAGTAGTCGTTGAACTTGCCATAATCCCGCGCCACCTCTTCTCTGGGCTTGCTCTTGATCGTTGCGATGTAGTGATCGAGCACGTTCGTGAAATCTTGAAACTCCACGCTTTCGCCAAAGCGTACCTTCAGCCGATGCAAGAGCGGCGCATCGTAGAAAAACATTTCGGCGCGCGCGTAACTGCTTCCCATGCGAAAATAGATTTGCCGGTACGAAGCGGTGTCGTATGCCGAGCGCATAAAGACAAAGTGCACGCCGCGCTTGAGCAGGTATTCAACCGGCGCATTTTTTTCGTGGCCGGGACGCGAACGCGCCGCCAACGGCAGACGGGCAATGTAGGCATCCGTTAATCCGGCGTTCTCCACACAATCGGCAAACTTAGCGTAGTAACCGAGACTCGCTTGTCCGCGCAGCAGCACCGAGACTCGCTCACCTTGAAAGTATGCCGCCAATTGTCGGCCCATAAATTCATTCATCGAGATCGGATCCATGCCGAACTGCTCGGTCTGCGTCCAGTACCAATGCTCGTCGGTAACGCCGTTGAGAAACGACCCTTTCCGTTTGCCGTTCTCATCCACAAAGATCGACATCCGCAGCGAATGCTCGTAGACCGCCAACAATGGCAGGACCACAAACGCAATGCGCAGCCACCGCGGCCGCTTTGCCAGCAAGGTAAGAAGCGAAAGTTCAACAGCAACATACAGCGGCGGCAGCACCGGATGCAGGAATCGCGCATACATGAAATCTCCCCCAACGCGCGCCACAAAACCGACGACATACACGACCACGTACAGCATCGACAACACGATCGTTGCATGAATAGGTGAGGCGAACAATCGCTCAGCGCGTTGCCGCCACGACTCGGCGCTGGAATTCCAAGCCATCCACACTGCACCGATGCCGAGCACGAGCAGGAACGAACTGACGTACGCCTGCACGTACATACCGATGTAAATCCATCCTTGTGAGAAATAGTTCAGCGCACCGGATTTCGCGTAGTAGGTGTTCGGAAATAGATCGCCGTAATATGAATACTTCCAAACAACGTATGGAAGGTAGACGACAACGAACGGCGCGGCAAACATTGCCGTTGCACGTAATGTTGCTTTCCACGTTTTCCTGACCGCAATCGAGCGGACGACAACAAACATGCCTGCCACCATCGTGAAGAGTATGCCGTCAGGCCGAGTCATCATCGCGCACGTCAACAGCAGTCCCGCCAGTGCGTGCGAGCGGTCGTTGGATTGCCGCCACCATGCCAACACGGCGATGGACGCAAGCACAAGGAATGTAAAGAGCGATGTTTCTAATCCGCTGGTTGCCCAGATTTTGAAATCAAAATGAAGCGCCAGCACCACCGCCGCCAGAGGCAGAAACAATTTCTGGCCGCCGTGTGCTTTCCACGAAAGAGCGATGAGCGTTGCCAATGTTGCCGCGAACGAGGCAAGTCCGAGCGCGTACACAACATCGCGGGGATTGCTGCCGAGCCATTGGAAAAATGCAATCAACGCCATCCATAAGAAATGCGTGTAGCCCTCCACCCGCTCGCCGGCGTTATAGACGACGCCAAGACCGTTCAACCAATTCTCGACATAACGCAGCGTGATGAAAATGTCATCGCAGAGCCAGCGAAGTTGATATGCCGTCATCGAGCCGTAGACCAAGGCCGCCACGCTGAATCCCCAGAAAAGAAGATTCGGCGACGATGACCCGC
>JACRFF010000166.1 GCA_016218005.1 Ignavibacteriales bacterium | reverse complement strand
TCGGCTCAATCAGCAGCTGAGTCAAGTCATACGCCAAATCGAGTCCGGCAACGAGAGGAATCTTTTCTTTGTCAAATGCACGTATCAGGTTGATGATGTCTTCGTTGATCTTTTTCCATTCTCCCCACGACATCCTGCCGAGTTCGCCATTGAAAAGAGTTGGCTCGTTGAACAGTTCATAGAAAGCGACCGTGTTGTTTCCTTTGAAATGTCTCGCAATCGTCCGCCAGAAATTGTATGTCTCCGTCTTTGTCGTGTTGTACATCGGATCCTGGAACAGCTCCATCCTCAAGTTGCCGATTGTGTGCCAGTCGATGACGACATATAAGCCGAGGTCCGTGCACCATTCAACCGCTTGGTCGAGCAATGCAAGATACTGTACCGGTGTGCGCTCTCGCCAGGCAATAGGATGGACTGGAATGCGAACGATCGTAGCTCCCATTTCCTTTACTTTCAGAAAATGGTTCTTGTTCCAATGTCCTTGGTGTTCGATTTTGTCGGGATCGGAAATCGCCAGCCCGCGGAACAGCATCGTGTCTCCACGTGCATCAACAAACTTGTTCCGCGCCACTTTGATGAGGGAAAGCTTCTTTGCATTCGGGCTATTGAAAGGCTCACCGATATTTTGGTCATTCCACCAGTCGTGATACTTTTTTGTCTTTGACTCTTGCTGCGCCTTGACTGTCTGGAGACAGCCAACCAGAATCGCGAGTGTCAGAAAAAGTGGGATTGTTTTCTTCATTGTGTCTCCGGTGAATTGTGAAAAGTGTATATGTGATTCATTTGCTCCTTCGCCTCCTCCACAAATGCACATTGGCTGACTCGAATCCAATCTCCAAGATGCGACCCAAAGGGAATGATGGCCGCGCCGCCTTCAGTCACGAAATCACAATCCATCTTGTCGCACCTTTTGGCCTTCTCTGAGAAAGACTGCTGGTCAAGAAAAATCGGTCACGAGGCCGTCAGGATATGCTCTATTGCATCCAACTCCTCCTTCGTAAATGCCAGACTCTTCAAGGTTCCTACGGCATCGTCAATCTGTGAAACGCGACTTGCGCCGACAAGAACGGAAGTGACTTCTGGATGGCGCAACACCCAAGCAAGCGCCATCTGTGCCATGGATTGGCCTCGTTGTTGTGCCACTTCTCTTAAGCGACGAACCTTGACCAACTTGTCCTCGGTTACTTCATTGGCCTTCAGGAAACCGTGAGGCTTCGCCGCGCGTGAATCGTCTGGAATCCCGCTGAGATATCTGTCTGTGAGAAGTCCTTGGGCAAGCGGAGAAAACGCGATGCAGCCAATTCCATGCTCGCGCAAGACCTGAAGCAATTC
>JACRFF010000165.1 GCA_016218005.1 Ignavibacteriales bacterium | reverse complement strand
TGCAGTTCACCGAAGTCTTCCGTCAGCCGAACATCGAAACCCATGCTGGCTTGTTGGTCGGCGTCGCGCTGAAGCTCAAGCCCGTTGGCGCGAAACACGGTCTTCGTAAACCCGGAACAATCCATGCCTTTGGCAGAGGTGCCGCCCCACAAATAGGGAACGCCGATGAACATCTTTGCAGTTTTCTCCACCCCCTCTTGTGTCGGATGAACGGATTGCTTCCACGTGTCGTAATCCTCCACAAGTGAACTTTCAATGTATCCTTTGCGGCCGTCGGCCAGTTCAACCGGAGTCCATGTCGATGCTTTGCCGGTAGATCGAAATACGCCGCTCACAACAACGTCGCATACCGGCAGAGCGTCGTGAGAGGGTTGTTCACGCACAACGCCAAAATATCCCGTGACGATCACTTTTCGTGCAGCAGCCCATGCGGCTATGCCGGCGCGGTCGGTCGGATGCAATGCGCTGTAATCCAGCCAGCCCAAATATTGGTCGGGCGATTGCACAAGGTAATAGCCGGATTGCCTCTTGAGAATTTTTACCACCGAGCCCATCAGCACTTGTGTTGCCAGTTCTTCCGCGTCGCCGGGTTTGCTGCGCACATTGCCAACGCTCAACTTGACGATACCGAACGTTTTTTCTCCAAGCGATGGGTCAGGCAAAACGCGGATGCTATCGACGATGTTGACCAAAGCAACGGCTCGTGCGGCGGCCACTGCTTCGTCGCGGGCAGAAGAATTATCGACTTCACCTTTGAGAATAACCGCTGTCTCGCGTCGTTCGACCTGAACATCGAATACCGACGTTCGACGGTCAAGAGCGTACTTTTCCTGCACTGCTTTGAGCGCAGTTTTGATCGGGTCGGATTGCGCGGCGGCCATCTGCGCGATGGCAGCAGAAAGCAACACCAGCCACACGCCTGTGGGCCGAAAGAACAATTTCATGGGAATACCTTTTCTTCAGAGTGGAGTGCCAACCGAATATACGCCAATTCACCGTGGTGGTCAAATCGAGTCGATGCGCAGCGCAAGCCATTCAGCCGCATCGGCAAGACTGTCTTCGCTTATGCTGTGCTCGATAGGATACTCGCGGTACACGTAATCTGCGCGGTGTTCCTTCAACAATTCTTCAGAGCGTCGGCCAAGGGAAACGGGAACCACCGGATCAAATTCACCGTGCGCAACAAAAAAGGAAGTGCCGTTGATTTCATTCCACCGATACGCAACCGGCGGCTCTTCCGGAATGAATCCGCTGTGGGCAACCACGCCGCGAATCTCGTTCGGCTGCGACAATGCGAGCGAGAGCGACATCATGCTTCCCATGCTGAAGCCGAAAAGAAATACTCGCGATGGGTCGAGAGGATAACCGCGCTTGACATCCGTGATGAACTGCGCAAGCAAGCGATGGCTCTCGGCGAATTGATGTGGCTCCGGCTTTCCAACCTGCAGCAAATCATACCACGTATATCCGCCAAACGGAAATCGTATC
>JACRFF010000167.1 GCA_016218005.1 Ignavibacteriales bacterium | reverse complement strand
TCTCACAGGAACTCCGCGCGAAGGAACTTATCCTTCTCGAGCGCGAATATTTCGAGATCGTTCATTCCATCGATCCGTTGAAGGAGAAACTCCTCACGGCGGTCGAGGATAAGAAGAAATTGACGGATGAACTCTCTTCCGAAGAGACGCTGCTCGATTCGCTCCGCGAGGAATTGACCGTGCTTGAAGAGAATCTGAATGTGGTGCAGACGGAACTGAACGAGCATCAGCAGAAGATCAATCTCTCTCAGCAGGCGCGGGTGAAAGCGAATGAACGAACGTTATCGCTGAACGAAGCGATCGAACGTTTTGCCAAGGACAAAGAAGAACTGCAGCAGCAGCTTCCCGAACTGGAATCCCGTGCGAACGAACTGAAAGGTTCCATCGATCAGGTGCACGCGAATGTCATCGCGTCCACCGCACAGTATAACGAGAAAAAAGAGGAGCTGGACAGGTTCACCGCCGAACTCGAGAAGAAGAAAGCGGAAGTGAAAGCGAAGCAGGATGAAGTGATCGCTCTCCTCCACGAGATCTCATCCAAACGGAACGACTATGAACGGACGAAGGCCCGTCTGGAGAACATCAACGGACGCCTTGATTATTCCGGCGAAGAGAATGCACTGTACACGACGGAGATCTCCAAGAACTCCGCGACCGTTGCCGAATTAACGGCTCAGGACCGCGACCTTCGGAAAAGATTCGCTGAAGCGGAACTCATCGCGCTCACCGAAGAGAAGAAGAAACTGACGCTTCAGGAAGAGATCGAAACACAGAAGAACGAAGAGTTCGAGATCCGTACGACCATCGAACGGCGCCGCTCACGGATGGAGTTCCTGAAAGGACTCGTGGAGAGTCACGAAGGATTCTCCGAAGGGGCGAAATATCTGATCGCCAATGATGACTGGAATGAGGCGCTCGAGTCCACGGTCGCCGATGCATTCTCCACGGAGGCGAAATATCGAGTCGCGATCGAAGCCGCACTCGGCGACGTTGCGAGTTACATCATCGTGAACACCATCGACGATGCGCATCGCGGCGTAGAACTGCTGAAGAGCAGCAATAAAGGACGCGCGACATTCGTCTGCCTCGAATCGCTTCCGCACGTTCCCGATGATAAGCTGGACATCATCGAGAGCGGCGTTGTTGCCTGGGCGAATGATATCGTGAAGTGTGACGGGAAATATGATTCCCTGCGGGATTTCCTGCTTGCCGGGACGATGATCGTAGAGGATGTGCAGACCGCAGCGAATCTCGTCCGGAAATACTTCTCGTTGAAATGCGTCACCTTGGACGGTGAGCTGGTGACCGGTTCGGGGATCCTCCGCGGCGGCAGTATCCAGGCGGAGGACGGCGGGATGCTCGGCAAGAAAACGCAGATCGAAGAACTGGAAAAAGAGATCGCATCGCTCGAAGAACGGCTCGAATCGCTCCGCAAGATGCTCGCGGAAAAGGAACGGATGGTCTCTTCCATCGACGTGAAATCGCTCTTCGATTCCGCGAAGAAGATCGAACAACAGATGACCTCCGTTGAGATGCGCATCGCGCAGATCGAATATGAAAAGAAACGGATGGCGGAGAATGTCCAGCGGAACGACGCCGAGAATACCCGTCTCCGCGACGAAGCCGACGCACTCAGCAAGGAATTGAAATCCCTGCTCCCGTCGATCGAAGCGCTCGAGAAGAAGAAATCCGATGCGGATAAACAATCCGGTGCAACGGCCAGCGAACTAGAGACGATGGAAGTGATGTGGAATGAGTTCTCCAAAGTGGCGACCGATGCGCAGCTGGAGATGATGCGGCTGGAGAATGAAGAGAAGAACTCCGCACGCGAATTGGAATATACCAATGCAACCATCGCCAATTTGAAGAATACATTCGCCCAGCGTGATGTGGACATCGACAATGCGAACACGGAGATCATCCG
>JACRFF010000170.1 GCA_016218005.1 Ignavibacteriales bacterium | reverse complement strand
GTTCGTCAGGATTTCGATTCCCTGCTTCTTAAGGCTGCCCTCCAGAAGTTTCGTAATCTCTTTGTCTTCAAGGGGAAGGATGCTCGGCAGCATTTCCACAACAGTAACTTTGGTACCGAGGGCATTGTAGAAATAGGCAAACTCGATACCAATAGCTCCCGCACCAATGATAATCATGGATGGGGGTTGTTCAGGGAGGTTCATCGCTTCGGTGCTGGTAATGATTTTCTTCCGGTCGATGGCGACACCGGGAATTGTCCTGGGCCGCGCTCCCGTGGCAAGAACTATGTTTTTCGATTTAATTGTTGCAACCACCTTGCCATCTTTTGAGACTTCAAGGGAATTCTTGCCGGTGAGCTTTGCCGTGCCGTAGAGGACTTCGACCTTGTTTTTTTTCATCAAATATTCAACGCCTTTGGAAATCCGATCGGCAATACCACGGCTGCGTGCGATAATCTTGTTGAAATCGAACTTGAGATTGTCGTACGTGATGCCAAACTCGCCTGCCTTCTTGAATGCGTGCAGCAATTCCGCGCTCTTGATGAGCGCTTTGGAAGGGATACAGCCCCAATTCAGACAGATGCCGCCAAGCTTTTCCTTCTCAACCAATCCCACCTTGAGGCCCAGCTGTGCCGCTCGAATGGCCGCGATGTAGCCGCCTGGTCCGCCACCCACGAGTGTAACATCGAATTGTTGTTCCGCCATCCAATTCTCTCCCATTAGAAACGCAAATGCGCCCGCCTGAGGCAGACGCCGGTTGGTCTTACGTCTGGGTGCAATGTACTCAGAAGTGAAATCGAAAGCAATGCAACTCTCCCGCAGCCCTTCGAGCGCTCGGCTTTGAGTGCACCAACAGATTTCCATTTGATATTTATTCACTTTTCAAGTATGTTTGAGCCACAAATTTTGAAGGATGGCAGACCAAGAACATCGTGTTGTCGTCTCGAATCGCAAGGCGCGGCACGAATACGATATTCTCGAAAAGCTGGAAGCGGGCATCGCCCTTACCGGCACTGAGGTAAAATCGTTGCGAGCAGGCAACGCCAACCTTCAAGATAGCTATGCCATGGTTGTTCGCGGCGAAGTATGGCTTCTGGGCATGCATATCAGTCCGTACGAACGCGGAAGCTATTTGAACCACGAACCAAAACGCGAGCGCAAACTCTTGTTGACAAAAAAAGAAATCCGCAAACTCATCAGCAAGGTGGCGGAAAAAGGATTGACGCTGGTTCCCTTGTCGATCTACTTCAAAGGTCCGTACGCAAAAATTGAACTTGCCGTTGCACGCGGCAGAAAAAGTTATGACAAGCGTGAGTCGATTAAGAAAAAAGAAATCGACCGCGACCTTCGACAGAAACTTCGTAGGAGCGCTCCATAGGAATTGTTTCCCCCGTTGAATGAACAGATGGATCTCATCAGGCGCGGCGCTTCGGAGATCATCCCGGAAGAAGACCTCACCCGCAAGCTTGAACGATCCATCAAGACCCAACAGCCGCTCAACATCAAGCTCGGATGCGACCCGAGCCGCCCCGACTTGCATCTTGGCCATTCCGTCGTTCTTCGCAAGCTGCGCCAGTTTCAGGACCTCGGTCATCAGGCAATCCTGATCATCGGAGACTTCACCGGCATGATCGGCGATCCCTCCGGTCGCAGCAAAACCCGTCCATCACTCTCGTTGGACGAAACGCGCAAGAACGGCCAGAGCTACTTCGAACAAGCAACGAAGATTCTCTCCGCCAAACGTATTTCGATGTTCTACAATTCCGAATGGCTGGGCAAAATGGCATTCGTCGATGTTGTTCATCTCGCCAGCAAGTATACGGTGGCCCGCATGCTGGAACGCGATGACTTCACCATTCGCTACAAGGAAGGTTCACCCATCAGTGTGCACGAATTCCTCTACCCTCTTGCGCAGGCAATGGATTCCGTCGCCATCAAGTCCGACGTGGAATTAGGCGGCACGGACCAGAAGTTTAACTTATTGTTAGGGCGCGATGTGCAGCGCGAATATGGCCAAGAACCCCAAGTGATTCTTACCACGCCCATTCTTGTTGGAACAGACGGCGCCGATAAGATGAGCAAGTCGCTTGACAACTACATCGGCATCAACGAATCACCGAAAGAAATCTACGGGAAGACATTGCGCATTCCCGACCAACTTATTTATTCGTACTTCGAACTTGCCAGCGATGTGGCAAACGACGAACTCAAGTCCCTCAAGAGTCAATTGTCCGGTCCTGAATCCAATCCACGCGACCTCAAGCGGCAACTTGCCCGAACGCTGGTGTCGATGTATCATAACGCAGAAGCCGCAGCAGCGGCGGAGCAAGAGTTCGACCGCATCTTTATTGATAAGAGCTTGCCGGATCAGGTCGAGGAGTTCGTGATCGATCAAGACAATCTGCCGACAAACGTGAGTGCGCTCATGACCATGGCAAAGCTTGCTTCTTCCAAAAGCGATGCGCAGCGGCTGATTGAACAGGGTGGCGTTTCTATTGACGGTGAGCGTGTGTCGGATTTCAAAACCCCGCTGCCCCAGAAACGGGAATTCGTCTTGAAGGTCGGCAAGCGCCGGTTCTTGAAAGTGCTTACCTCGCAATGAAAAGAAAACAACTTTACTAATCACCTATGAAACGGAGATGAGACCGTGTTCGTTCCGACCAAGATGTTCTTCACCAAGGGCGTAGGCCGCCACAAGGAGTATCTTCAGTCCTTTGAGTTGGCATTGCGCGATGCCGGCATCGAAAAATGCAACATCGTTACCGTATCCAGCATCTATCCGCCTGGCTGCAAACGAATCCCAAAGGAAGATGGGCTGAAATTGCTTCAGCCGGGCGCGATTACATTTTGCGTTATGGCGCGCAACGCAACGAATGAACCGAATCGCCTCATCGCGTCATCGATTGGCGTGGCGATGGCCAGCGAGGAAGGCCAATACGGATATCTTTCCGAGCATCATCCGTTCGGCGAAACGGACGAGCGTGCCGGTGATTATGCCGAAGACCTTGCCGCCACGATGCTGGCTACAACGCTTGGCGTCCAGTTCGACCCGAATACGGCGTGGGATGAGCGCGAAAAGATTTTCAAGATGAGCGGCAAGATCATCAAAACATTCAACGTAACGCAATCAGCAGAAGGCGCAAAGAACGCAGTGTGGACAACAACG
>JACRFF010000168.1 GCA_016218005.1 Ignavibacteriales bacterium | reverse complement strand
GTTCTCTTGACGTGGTATGTTGTGTATGTCGTTTCCGGATTGCCGCCGATTGAGAAACTGGAAAATCCCAAGCTTGACCTCGCTACGAAAATCTACTCCAGCGACGGCGTTGTTCTCGATCAAATCTCGAAAGCCAACCGCACGCACGTTTCGCTCGACAGGCTTCCCAAAGGTTTAGTGGAGGCTCTTGTCGCAACGGAGGACAAAGAATTCTACAACCACTGGGGCATTCATATGACGCGCGTGGCGAAAGCGCTCGTCAAAAACATCATCTCGCTTCGCATCCGCGAGGGCGCCAGCACCATCACACAGCAACTTGCGCGAAATCTCTACCGGCTGAGCCAAGAACGCGGCGTGTTCGACAAGATCACGCGCAAATTTCGCGAGTTAATTACCTCGGTGCAGATCGAGCGCAACTTTACCAAAAACGAAATCCTCGAACTGTATCTCAACGTCGCTTACTTCGGACGGAGCGCGTACGGCATCGAATCTGCGGCACAGGCATACTTTGGCAAGTCGGCGGCGGAATTAGATGTTGCGGAATACACCATGCTCGTCGGTATGTTAAAAGGGCCTGGCTACTACGACCCGGTCAACCACGCGAAGCGCGCGTACGAACGTCGCGATATCGTGATCGGACAGATGGTGAAAGAAGGAATCCTTTCCGCCGATACGGCACAGATTGTGAAGCGAGATACGTTGACGATCAAACCGTTGGAAGTGGAATTTCGCACCGGCATCGCGCCGCATTTCGTCGAATCGATCCGCCGCGAGCTTCTCCGCAAAGCCGCAAAACTCGGCTTCGACCCGTACACCGACGGCTTGCAAGTCTATACCACGTTGGATAGCCGTATGCAACACCACGCCATCGAAGCGCTGGAAGAACATTTAGACGAATTCCAAAAGTCCTTCAACGCGACGTTCGATTGGAACAAGTATCCAGATGTTTTGCGCGACAACATTGACAAGGACATCCGCGAGACAGAATTCTACACTCGCACGCGCAACACCGAAAGCCGCGACAGCATCGTGCACGCCTTGCGCATCGCGCCGGCATTCATCGATTCCGTCAAGAAGATTTCACAGACCATCGAGGTGGGATTTGTCGCCATCGACCCGCACACGGGGCATATTCTGGCAATGGTCGGCGGCAGGAACTTCCGCATTTTCAAGTACGGATTGAATCACGTTACGCAGATACGCCGGCAACCCGGGTCGGCATTCAAGCCGTTCGTGTACACCGCCGCGCTGGATAACGGCTATCCGGTCTGCCAAGAGATCATGAATTTGCCGGTAACGATCCCGATGCCCGACGGCACCCGGTGGACGCCGCAGAATTTCGACGGGTCGATCGGCGGCAAGTACACGCTGCGCGAGGCGCTCAAGCAATCCATCAATCTCGTCGCCGTGCGAATGATCCAAGAGCTTGCGCCTGCCAAACAGGTAGCGCAATACGCCAAGCGCATGGGCATCAAATCTCCCATTCCTCCCTATGATGCCATCGCGCTCGGCGCCGCGGAAGTTTCGCCATTAGAACTTACTTCCGCGTACGGCGTGTATGCCAACGAAGGCGTCCTCGTTTCGCCCATTTCTATTTTGAAGATTGAAGACAAGGACGGCAACGTGCTTGAAAATAATCTCCCGGAAAAAAAGGAAGTCTTGAGCAAGGAAACGGCGTACTTGATGACCGACTTGATGCGCGGAACGGTCAACGGCGGCACCGCCACCCGCGCGATCCGGTCGTACTACACCGGACCGGCGGCAGGCAAGACCGGAACAACGAACGATTTCGGCGATGCGTGGTTCGTCGGGTTTACTCCGCAGCTTGCGGCGGGAGTGTGGGTGGGATTCGACGACAACCGAATCAAGTTTGGCAGTTCTGATGGACAGGGAGGCCGCGCCGCCGCGCCGATCATCGGGCGATTTCTTGGCAAGACCTACGAAGACCCAGCCATTGGGCTTCAGCCGGATTTCTTCAAGCAACCGGATGGCATCGTTACTGATACGATCTGCGTCGAAACAAAACAGAAGGCGCGCGAGTGGTGCCCGCAAAAAACCACCGAGATCTTCAACGTCAAGTATCCCGTCGGACTTTGCGAGAAGCATCTCTCCCCTTCGACCATTGAGACCGACACCAAGAAACCGAAGAGCAAGATTACGTGGTAAGCGGCGGCGTGTTGAAACAAAAAAGGCGAGCGACTCGTTGTCTCTCGCCTTTTTTGTTCTGCAAAACGATTGGGCGCTAACGCACGAGTAGCATTTTTCTCGTCTCCACAAAAACTTGTCCTGAGCTTGTCGAAGGATTGTTTGCAGTCATTCTCACCAGATACACGCCGCTCGGCATGTTCGATGCATCCCACGTTGTTTTGTAAGTCCCCGCCGGCTTTTCCTCATTCACTAACACCGCCACCTCGCGGCCAAGAAGGTCAACAATCTGCAATTTGGTAATTGCCAATTTGGAAATTGAGAATTCGATCACGGTCGCTGGATTGAACGGGTTCGGGTAGTTTTGGAAAAGCTCGAAGTGATTGGGCGGCGCGACGGTGACCTTCAGTTCTTTCATCCACGACTGACCGTCCGAGGTGCTAACCTTGAACTGCACGGTTTGTTCTTTCTCCACAGGAGCGGTCTTATCAATCGAGAAGGCAAATGAGACTATGTGAACTTGTTGTGGAGGAAGTTGAGAGATAGAGAGACGCGTGCCTGCGAACTTCACCCACGTCGGCGCACCGCTCACGTCGACAGTTAAGTCCTTTGCGGTGACATTGGATGAGTTCTGGATAGAGAGATCGATCGTATTGTCCCTTGAGCCAAACGGAAGCCGGTATACCTCTTGCCCAAAGGCACACTGCAGGAAGACCAGCAACGCGACAGATAAGAATTTGTTCTTCATGACCTGCATCCTTTCCCCTTAGTCATCATCTCGTGGTTTCTTCCCCTTTCTGCATAGCCTTATTGTTCTGACTTACCTTGTTCCTTGCCCCTCTTCTGTTTTACCGGCAGTCGATCAATGAGATACTCAGCATTGAACTTCAGCAAGGCATACGCTTCACTGGTGAACGTAACCTTATCGTTCTTCCGTGCCTTCTCGTGCTCTTGGGTCTCTTTGTAGAGTTCTTCGACCTTTTTGACGAACTCACGGAGTTCTTCACGTGCTTTCGATGAATCGCCCTTGACGAGAGCGGCGCGGGCTTTGTCTAGCCGCTTGTCGAGCTTGGCGGCGATGCCGTCGTTATTCTCTTCATC
>JACRFF010000028.1 GCA_016218005.1 Ignavibacteriales bacterium | reverse complement strand
TCTGCTGTGAATAATATCTGCGTTCTATCTTCTATAGTGCCAAATGTCCCCTGGTAGGGTTTTGGTATTTTTTTGTTCTTTTCAATGTTTGCTTCCTCACAAGACTTGGGTGGAAGTGGCTTGCGATTCGTGTATACTCCAGCACGACTCGCTTACCTATTCCAACCAAGTGGGCGATCTCATCGACCGACATTTCTTTCTTAAATAGCTGCATGACTCGCCGGTAGTGATTGAGATAATGACCAACGGACTTCAGATGATGATTTGTTTTGCGAGCAATGTCTGCTTCGCTCGTTCCACGCTCCCACAAGGTACAGATCAAGGCCTTGTGCGTTGGATTACTTCCTTGATCGTAAATGTATCCGCGCAAGGGGAGCGTCTTGTCCGGGTTCTCGGCATAATACTGCTTGATATACTTCCCGATCACTCCCAGCGATCGATTCATTACGACTGACAATTCCCCAATCGTTAACGACGTCCCTTGTTCGTACGCGCTCCAGAGCAATCGAACCATCTGTGCAACTTCCCGCCGATCGCTCCATTGGTAATTGTCGTTCCGGACTCCCTTCCGATGCCGGATCCGCTTCTCGACATCTTCCACGTTCACGTATGGAAGGTAGATCGTCTTTGCCGCATAGTGCTCCGTCCGCTTGGCGTACTTGATCTTCTGATCCTCTAACGACTGCGTCCGCCAACAGAGCGTACCCGGTGTCATCTTCTGGGCTTCGCCATAGTACGTTGTGTGCAGATGCTCCAGATCATCGGATAACTGTGACAGCACCCGATGACTTCCCAAGACCTTATACTCTGTTTCCAACAGATGCACCACCGATTGCTTGTAGGTCCGTTTGGTGATTGATTCGTACCGATCACGCACCGGCATAGGCAGCCCTCCTTTTTTTCCCCTCACTACCGCCCATGCGGAAGCCCTCTTTTCGCCTGTCGATCTCCTGATATTCCAATGCGTTAGCACGACCGCTATACCGATCCATGATCTCTTTGATCCGCTCTTGGTATCGCCTGTGGGCTTGCCAGTACAATCGCTCATAGTCGCGCAACAAAGCCGGGCTGATCCCCAAGATGTAGCTCCGTTCATGCGGCTTGAGTCTCTTCCTGCGTAAGGCGTATACTACTCTTCCGAATGTCTCTACATAGCGCTTGATCGCCTGCATCGTATGACGCATGTGCGTCTCAATCTCGGCGTACGTCTTTCCCTGCAAATACATCTCCACGATCCGCGCCTTGTGACTGATCGCTCGTCCAATCCCTTCGTAGTATCCTCGCGTCTGGACCTCACACGCTTCAGCTCGCAGTCGCCACACATCTCGCTTCACTGTACGAGTCGAGACCCCGAAGAGCTTCGCCAAGTCTTCCGTGCTGAACACCACTCCTTGTTCGATCCCCTCTTCAATTATTCGCAACAGTCGCATCGACCGTAGGGCAAGTCGTCCATGGCGCTTCTCATACTCGATGTCCTCTATGCCTCCATCGAGCGTGACGATCACTTCCTTCTTCTTCACCTCCTCCATCGTCTTGCCGGCACTTTCTCCGAGCTCCACTCCTACCACCCGATGCTTCCCTCGCTCCAGGCTTTTACCTTCCAGGAGAATTCCCTTGGCAACCTCCAATACCAGTTCCGATGCTCGTGGACTCAACTCGAATCCGTTCTTTAATTCCCACAGCAACAATCCGTCTGCATGTTTCTCCTTCAGCCGAGCTAACCGCTGCTGTTGCGCTTCGTTGACCATTGTCTTACTCCTTCCGTTGTGATGATCTTCCTACCAAACAAGAAGAGGGTTCGCCTTAAAGATACGAACCGCTCATCTCCTTGGCAAGCTTTTTCATCCATCCAGGGGGTGACAAATGGCACTATCTAATGAGCAACATTTTTTTCACACTGATGAAAGTACTCCTTCCTCTGCTGCTGCCCTGGTCTCCTTTCTCC
>JACRFF010000163.1 GCA_016218005.1 Ignavibacteriales bacterium | reverse complement strand
TTATGTCAACGGCGCCAACATCGCCGGATTCCTCAAGATAGCCGACGCCATGATGGACCAGGGTCTCGTCTAAGCAATTACATCTCGCACGACATCAAGAATGGAGTGGCCTCAAGCCACTCCATTTTGTATGTTTGGGGCACTATACCATGATCGAATTCAAGCAACTTCTTGCCGAGCGCGGCTATATCCGCCGATTCAACGAATTCCAGGAACTGATGCAGTTCAGAGTCAGACGGATTCTGTTGGCGTCGAGCCTCTACGATTCCTTCATCCTCGAAGAGGACGGAAGCCTCTCGGAGATGCTTCTGTCAGGATATATGGATCTCAATCTGCTCAACGCGCCGAGCATCACCCGCGTCTCTACCGGCCGCGAAGCCCTCACGCGCCTTGAGGAGGATCATCGCTTCGATCTTGTCATTACCACCATGAATCTCGGCGACATCGGCCCCGTCGAAATGGCGAGACAATTGAAAGCCAGCCAGCCGGATTTGGCGGTGGTGATGTTGCTCTACGATGTTCGGGAACTGGCCGAGCTGACCACCTATCACGACGCCTCGGTATTCGACAAGGTGTTCATCTGGCAGGGAGATTTTCGCATCCTGATAGCCATCATCAAATTCATCGAGGATCGCCGCAACGTCGAACACGACACCCGCACGGTCGGTGTGCAGTCGATAATTGTCATCGAAGACAACGTCAATATCTATTCGGCATTTCTTCCGATTATTTTCGCGGAAGTGTTCAAGCACACTCAGACCGTCATGTCGGAAAGCGTCAACCTTTCGCACAAACTTCTGCGGATGCGCACGCGTCCGAAGATTCTCCTCTGCAGTACCTATGAGGAGGCATGGAAATGCTTCGTCTCTTATCAGGACTGTATTTTGGGAATCATTTCGGATATCGAATTCTCCCGCGGCGGCCAAACAGACCCGCAGGCCGGTCTACGCTTCGCCACTGAGGTCAAGGAAGCCCACTTCGATATACCCATTTTGCTCCAATCGGATTCCCCCGAATTTGAACATCTCGCGCGACAGCTGGGAGCCAGTTTTCTTCTGAAGCAGTCGCCGCAACTGCTTCAGCATCTGCGGGGATTCATGTCGGAGAATTTCAGTTTCGGCGACTTTGTCTTTCGAACAACCGACGGCCGTGAAGTCGGACGAGCTGACAGTCTGCCCACGCTTGAAGCGCAGCT
>JACRFF010000164.1 GCA_016218005.1 Ignavibacteriales bacterium | reverse complement strand
CGAAAAAAAGTCCGATCACCCCCATTGCCGGCGCAAGAAATATCCACGCGGCAACCGCTCTCTGTCCATACTGCCGCCTCTTCACGTTCATCGTTTTGTTTCCCGTTCAACTATCCAGCGGCGCTTCTCGAGCATGTGGTCTACTTCTGCATCGAATCGCCGCAGCGCTTCTTCCACTGAAAGCGTGTTCGTAGCGATGTACTCCACGTAGAGTTGAAGCTTAATGACAATCTGTTCCCATTCCGGCACCTGCGGCAGCGGCACGAGTCGTTGCAACTGCCGGTAGAACGCTTGAACGTATCGATTGTTGGCAAGCACGGAATCTTGCCAGACAGATTTCCGAGGCGGAAGATTGCCGGTGATCCGATAGAACGCCAATGATTGTTCGCGCGAAGCAAGAAATTCCACCAACCGCCACGCCGCTTCCTTCTGTTTGCATTGCCGAAATATTACAAGGCTTGTTCCCAACGGCAGCGAGATACCCGGCGACCGCGAATCCATCGAAGGCAGCGGCGCCGTCATCCACATCTCCTGTAACAAGGGGGGAATACGCCGCGTGAACTCACCGATATTCCATGGGCCGGTGATGTACATCGTAATCAATCCATCGGAAAAGGAATTATACATATTGGTGATGAGAGACATTCCGGAGGGAGAATACTCTTGATGATAGAAGCGGGCAAGCAAGTTGAATGCCTGATGAAATTGCTCGCCGCTGAAATTGCCTCTTGTCCGGTTATCGCGGAGAAACATCCCGCCAGACTGCATTCCAAGAATAATCGCGGGAACCCATTCATTCGTCGGAAGGAAAAACGGATACCGTTTGACGCCGGCGGCTTGCGCCTTCTGCTTCATCACCTCGCAGAGATGCAAGATTTCCTTCCACGTACCGGGCAGTGAATCATATCCCGCTTGGCGCAATAAATCCTTCCGATAGAAAACGACACGCGTATCGACATACCAAGGAATGCCGTACAGCACCGAGTCGAGAATGTTCGTCCGCAAGACGCCGTCAAAGTAGTCGTCTATCCGAACGATGGCCGACTTCGCAGCAAACGAATCGAGCGGGGCAAGGGCGTTCAAAACGGTGAACTCGGGCAGCCACGTGTTTCCCAATTGACAGACGTCGGGAGTTGCATCGCCCGCAAACGCAGTCAACAGTTTTTCGTGCGCTGCCGTCCACGGAATTTGTTGAGCCACAACTTGGATGTCGGGATGAACGCGTTCAAATTCCTGAATCAGCGGCCGAACCATCTCACCCTCGTTTCCCATCCCCCAGAAACGAATGACCGTCCTTCTCTCTACCGGACGGCTGCAACTCAACCCGCCAACCGTAAGAATGAGGATCGTGTATGATAGCCAATGTTGCGTCACATCGAAATCATGTTGATGAGGTACTGCGCCGCCACCGGATCATATCGTCGCGCATATCGGTCGAGCGAACGGCGTTCAGCATTCAATCGTCCACGAATTTGAATGCGCGAGATGACTACCTTTCCTTTTTCGTGCTGAATCTCCATAACTGCCGGAATTCGCAATCCAAGTCCGCACGATGCAAGTGTTACAGCCGGAAGCGACGGGGTAAGCACGTACTCGGAAACAATCTCGCCACCCGGCGCGCCGTTGAACCATCGGAAATGCTCAGGCCGCAAATTATGCCACAGCGAATGCGCAGGGTCTTCGGGAAAAACATACGAATCATATCCTCCTTTGTCCACATCCGCACGCCGCTCGATCTTTACCGAAAGTTTTTCCGAGATTGATACCTCTTTGGGTTCGACCGTTCGAAACTCAGGCTCCTGCACCACCACGATGCCGCCATCGTCAAGGAACTTCGTAATGCCGCCCAGCCGATTTCGAAATTGTTTACTCTCCAATCCCAATGTGTTTACAAACAGCAATTGTTGCCGCCCATGAAGACTGCGAATT
>JACRFF010000162.1 GCA_016218005.1 Ignavibacteriales bacterium | reverse complement strand
CTAAAAGTGTTTGCGTCGATATTGCACCCAAGCCCTTTTCTTCACCCAGGAGTCCCAGGTTCACGTCTTGCCAATTTTCAAGTTCACTCACTTTGGCAAGTTTTGGATTCTCGTGCGATAAGGAAGCAGTTTTCGCTGCAGGGATCGCCCCAAACCCAGTAGAAACTAACTGGAGTCTGAGGAAGCCTTCATTATCGGTCCGTTCGTTTTGAGAGAGAATCACGTATGGAATTGTTGGAGCAGAACGTTCGTTAATAACTACCCTCTGCCCATTCTTGTCAAACCCAACAATCTCCTTGATTTTGCTTTCTGGTACACCAAACGGATAGTACGCAACAATTAGCCCACCAGCATCTTGGATTTTTCTATCCGTCCAATTTTTGGCGTATGGCACCATCAATTGGAGTTTTGGAATTGTCTGTATCGCCTCTCGCACGTTCACTTGGCAATTACCACTTGTCTTTCCTAAACCATTGCTTTTTATGCTCGTTTGAATTTCATCGAGTGTTGCATCCTTGAAGTGATCGACAAGCATATCAAAATCGCCGTCAAACTTGTTAGCAATTTTACTGAACAGCTCTTTGCGGTGCTCAGGAGTGCTATTGAAATCTCTTGCGAACGCTTGTGCTAATCCGGCAGCGGTTTCTTGCATTTTGAGAAATGCGGGTGAGATTTGGGCAGGGTCATGGTGTAAAGGAGAAACAATCGGCTCATCTTTGGAACAAGAACTTAGAACAAGGATTCCTGCTATCAGAAGAATCCAGCTTGCTTGCTTGCTTGCTTGGTCGCATGGGAAATCTCCTTTTTTTGCCTTGTGGTGGATTTGGTTAAGAGAATTCTTGACGAACCGCTCGACAGCGTTATGGTGCATGTATCATAGTACCCTCCGTATTGTTATGTGTTGTGTTGGTCGTGATGTCTACATTGGTTTGTCTCACCGCACGCTACGTTGTAGATCGTTCAGCTTGCTGAGATAGTTTACCGCTTCTTGGCGTGTCGGGTCAAGGTCAATGGCCCTGTTGAAGTACTCGCGTGCCTTTTGGAAATCTTTCACGTTCTGGTGAGCGAGTCCAAGCTGGATATTTGTATCGTAGCTTTTAGGATTCCACGCCAGCGCTTTGGTGAAACTCTGTATAGCCCGGCCGGGGTCGTTATCTCCCAGGTACGAAGCGCCCAATCGATAATTCGTTTCCCAATAGTCGTTGCCGTACTGCAAGGCAATAGAAAGTACATCGATCATGGGTTTGAAGTTGCTTTGCTTGAGATACAGATTGAAGCAATCGCGATAGGCGTTGAGATAGAGCGTGTCAATCTGGTAAGCCTTTTGGAAAAAGGTGATGGCGCGGATCGGCTCGCCCGACCGGACAAAATATTTTCCGAGTGCATAGAAGCCGTAGGCAAAATTCGGCGCAATGATCGTGACCTGCCGATACTTATCCAGCGCACTGGGGCGATCACCCTTGGCGTCGAGTTGATCGGCCTCGTCGATCATGCGGAGCGCTTCAGCGGGAATTCGCTGTTCACGAATCAAGATTTGCACGCGCATATTGTCGAACCGCGCGTTTAATTCCGGTTCATAGCAGCTCCGAAACACTCGGAAGACTTCGTCCTTTGCGCTCGAAAGATTGCCGTAGAAATAATCATTCACCGCCTTGAGCATGGCATAGAAGGGCTGAGCAAACGCCGCCGTATCTTTTCTCAAGTTCGGCAGAAAGTCGATCGGGAAGATCGGCAGATGCGTTTGATACCGTTCGTTGCACATCCGAAGAAAGGTCGCATAGGATTCGACAATGTTGTATTTCGTCAGCTTTGCCGTTTGATCTTCGGGAAGACGAAGTTTTAGCTCTGCAGCGGAGGTATCCGCAAAGTTGAGGCTGGAGAATCCGTACGCCAGCGCTTCCATCATAGCCTGAAACAAGTAGCCGTTCTTGCCGGTCGCCGAACCCTCGATGATCCACCGGGTGTTTCGGTCATCCAATATTTTTTGAAGCGAATCGCGCACAAGGTTGGATGTCGTAATCGCATTTCGCGCTTTGCCGATGATGGGGGCGATGGCCGGGTCGAGCGAGCCAATGTTCCACGCAGGGCGGGGAAGCGAATCGACAAAGAATTGAAAACTCGGCTTGGAACCGTCGATTTGCGCGATGCGGTCTTTCAGTTCCATCTGCTCGTTGGTTAAAAGGGCGTTAAAGGTCGACCAGCGTTGGTTGAGCAGTCCTTCGTACGAAGTTGTGCGTTTCGATTTCAGTTCATCAAATTGCGGAAAGATTTGCAGGTCGGTATTGAGAAGCAACGTTTCAAAAACGTAGATGGCTTGTCGGAATTGGTTGGAGGCAAGAAGTTCGTTCCCCTTCTTCATTCCTGTGGTTATGATTGAGTACCCCGGCCAGAATTCCGGCGGCACGCTGAACTCGGCTTGGTTTTGCGCATCATCAATCTTGATTTGAAAGAGAAACAGTTGGTTGAGCTTGAACGATTTAGGAAAACCGAGCATAATGGTTGTAGCGCCCTCGCCATTCGCCGTTATCTCCCCCTTCCACCCAATCTGAAAGCGCTGCTCGTTCTGGTAAATCGTCAGTTGCGCCAAATCGTCTTTCACAAAATCTTCATCGATCTTCCAGTCCGCGGCGGGCGTGCACAAAAAATAGTAGTACTGGCCATCATTGACATTGTCGCTATCAATAGGCTTTGCCGCTTTGTTCGAAAGTTCCAGCTTAATAATCCGTGGACCACCCATGCCCAGGAAGCCGGATTTTTCCTTGATCTTCAATTGAACGGATGGAGCCTGCGCGAGGAGCGTCGTGATGCCCAAAACCACCGCTAAAAGCGATGCCGAAAACCGCGCTTTCATTCGAGCCTCAGGTTGTGAGATGAGCCACTAGAATTCCGGAGTAATATAGAAAATGCGGGGAGCAGAAGCAACCACTACCGCTTGACATTCGCGGCAAAAATATCAACATTTCGCGCAAGAGACGTGGACGAGAACCCCTGATTCTGTGTTGAATAGGTTTGGATCAGTGTCATTATCTTTCAGAAAACGAAATGCAGTCAATTTTTGCCGAAGGCATGGCTTTGCCATCGTCCACGTCTCAAGGAGACTTGCCAACACACCCACTCACGTCTTGCTTGATTCGACGCACAGGTTGGTTCAAATCGATCATGTATTTTAGCATTGATTGATAACGAAGGATGTTGCTATGAAACACGCACGACACATGTTATCGCTTTCGCTGCTGGCGGGATGGTTAATTGCCTCGGCGCAAACTTCGCCATACGTAGAACCGCTTGCCACCCAGCAGATATTCAAAGGACCAGTTTCTCGACTGGCGTACGCGCCGGCTACGCACGTCATCGCAGCCACTCCCTCAGAAGCCATTGTGAAACTCTTCGACGCTTACACCTTGACGGAAAAACTATCACTGTCTCAATTGTCTGCTCGCGTAAGCGCTCTCGGTTTCTCCCCTTCGGGACAAATTCTTGTTACGGGTGCTGTTGACGGCAAGGCGGCAGCGTGGAATACATCTACCGGCACTCCAACTCGCCAGATTTCTTTACACTCCAGCAGTATCTCCGCCTTAGCCGTGCAGAACGAAACCATCGTGGTTTCTGCCGGGCTTGACCAAGATATCAAAGTAACCGACGTTATTGCGGATAAAGAGATCGCTTCGATTTCAGACAAGGACGAAGCAACGGCAATGACCATGCTCTCCGGAGGCAATACCGTTATGCTTGGGTTTGGGTCTGGACTTGTCCGTATGTACTCCGTGCCTGACCTGAAAGAGACCAAATCGTTTTCCGAAAGCAAGAGCAAACTTGTCTCTCTTGCGCTCAATACGAACGGTACTTTGCTTGCCTGCGGTTATGGAGACGGAAATGTGTTTGTGTGGAACCTCCAAACGATGGCTCTCAAATTCAAGGTGGCGGCGCACAAAAATACCGTTGCCGCAATTGCGTTCGACCCAAAATCGAGATGGCTGTTGACCTCTTCACCCGACAGCAGCACCTGTGTAATCGATATTGCTTCAGGCACGATAACAAAATCTTTTGGCGACCCTTCGGGATACGCAACTGCGCTGGTGTTCCTCAATGATGAAGAATTTCTCGCAGGCACGAACACAGGCATCCTCAAAAAATGGCACATCCTTCCTGAGCCGCCGGATACGATGGCGCCCAGTATTCTTGTTGCGGATCCAGTTCCCGGTTCTACGCCGCGCGTGCTGGCAACCGAGTATGAAGTTCGAGGATATGCGGTGGATGACAAAAATATCGCCGGCATCAGCCTAAACGGTGCGCCGGTGACACTGACGACGCTGTCGCAGGATGAAACTGCAAAACTTCCGCCGGGAACCGTGGGTATGAAGTTTAAGCATTCATTCAAGCTCGATACCGTTGGCTTCAATAACTTTTCGCTTGAAGCACGAGACAAGGCAGGCCATGCCTCGACGGCCGTGGGAAGGGTTCAGCGGCTTACGACGGAACAGGCCGTCGAAATCCAGATGCCGATAAACGAAATGGAGATAGACAGCGTTACGCTGCCGATACGATTCAAGGCATGGTTCGATATTGCTTCCTATTCCGTTACCGTCAACTTGATCGAAATTATCAGCGGCGGCATTCCGACGACACGCATCGTGGGCGCTACGATCGTTGACGAGGTGCCGTTGGTTGTGGGCTACAATCAAATACAAATTTCGGTTTCGGGCAAGAACGGCGAGCGCTATTCGCGCACCATGGGTGTTACACGGAAGGCAGCTGAGGTTTCGATTGCTCAAACCCCTGAGGTAAAAAAGAAGCGCGAACGCGGCGTGGGACCACAGAAATGGGCCGTCGTCGTGGGCGTTTCCGAGTATAAAAGTTCCGGCATTCCGAGTTTGAAATACGCGGATAAAGATGCGGATGCGTTCGCAAACTTCCTGCGCCGACCCGAAGGAGGCGGCTACGACAACGAACATCTGAAGGTGCTGTTAAACAAGGACGGCACGCTTGCCAACATCAAAGATGCGTTGATCAACTTTCTCGCCCAAGCTATCGACATGGATTTGGTGATCATCTACTTTGCCGGACACGGAGCGCCCGAGCCGGCCCGCCAGCAAAATCTTTATCTGCTCACGTACGATTCCGACCCGAACTCGCTCGGCACCACCTCCTTCCCCATGTGGGATATTGAAACCGTTCTACGACGGCATATCAATGCGAAGCGCGTTGTTGTGTTCACCGACGCCTGCCACAGCGGAGGCATCAGCGTCAACTACGCCACGCGCGGGCTCGGCGTAACAGAGCAGAACATGATCAACCAATATTTGACCGACCTTGCCAACACCAAGGAAGGAACGGTTGTCTTTACGGCCAGCGCTGCGGGTGAGACCTCGCAGGAATTCCCCGAGCTTGCCCACGGAGCGTTCACGTACTATCTGTTGGAGGGACTGGGCGGCAAGGCGGACTACAACAACGACTACACCATCACCATCAACGAAGCAATGCAGTACACCGAAGAGATGGTGAAACGCAAAACGCGCGGCGCACAAAACCCAACGCGCAGCCAAACGTCCTACGACAAAGAATTGACTATCGCTATCGTTCCGCTCTAACGGAGGATTCTTCTATGAAACCAGTTCTCGTTTGCTTTATCGCCATCGCTCTCTTGGTTTCCACGTTGCCCGTGCTTGCGCAGACGCAAACCACGGAAAACATCGGCTTCAAATGGGCGTTCGGCAGCTTGGTCGGCAAAGACCGCAAGTTTGTGTCGATCACCAAAGATACTGTGCTCAAAACCGGCGACGAAATCAAACTGCTTGTTGAATTGACCAAGGATTGTTACGTCTATGTGCTTCACTATGGATCCAGAGGCGAGGTTGATTTGCTTTTCCCGTATGATTTGAAACAGTTCGACGGAGACTACAATACCGGAAAGAATTACTACATTCCGCGCGGCCGCAGTTGGATTCAACTCGACAAGAATACGGGAACGGAAAAATTCTACATTCTCGCATCTGCCGAGCGCCTTGTCGATCTCGAGGCAAAGATTGCCGATTACCTTAGTGCGGATGCCTCAAGGAAACCATCCCTTGCCAGCGAGGTGGTAACGCTCGTGCGCGACGTACGCAATCGGTACAAATCTTTTGCAACGCTTGCCGAAAAGCCGCTCACGATCGGAGGCAACATCCGCGGTACAGAAAAGGCGGAGGAGTCGCGCCGGCCCGACGTTGCCAATATCGTTTCGCAAGTTTCTGCCAGCAATTTCTACAGCAAGACCTTCACCATTGACCACCAGTAAGCAACGCACAGCACGAGACACGGCAATCATTGCCGTGTCTTCGCTGCTTTTTGTTCATCTCCTGTTTTGGTTGATTCCCGGCGTCTTCAAGACGTGGAATTTCCAAACAACGGATCAGTTGTTCCGCATCCGCGCCTCCGTGCCGATGTGGCAAATTCCCTACGACAGCACCATCGTCCACGTTGACGAAAAAGATACGACAACGGAAAAACTTCACGTGGCGTATCTCGCACGGCATCACTATGCGCGCGTGGTGCAAGCGCTTGGAGACACCAAAGCCGCGGCGCAAATCTACGATTACATTTTCCGCGCACCGACCCTTGCTTCCGAGGATAGTCTCTTGTTCGAGGCAAACCGCAGCGCTCATAATGCGTATTATGGCATCGCATTCAGTTTGGTGGAAGAGCCTCCACAGCAGCGCCCCCCGCGCCCGCCGATGCATTGGGCGTACCTCGACAGTACTTCTTGGCGCGTAACAGTGGCGGGCGATATCAGCCACATGTTGTTTGCGACGAATCCCATTCTCACCTTTCCGGAACTTGCCCAATGCGCGCGCGGTCTTGGTTACTTGAGCTTGCAGTACGACGAAGATGGCGTCTTCCGGCGCGCACCGCTATTGGTGCGGCTCGACGATAAATTCTATCCGAGTTTT
>JACRFF010000159.1 GCA_016218005.1 Ignavibacteriales bacterium | reverse complement strand
GTATGCTACGGTCGTTTCAGGGTTGAGATCCGGATTGCCAATCGTCTGCGCAGTCGAGCGAGCACTGCTTCGCAACAATTTTGTATACACGTACTGTGGTCTCGGGAATTTCGAGAAGTGGCCGTACGAGAAAAAAAGCGTCTGATTGTCGGAAACCGGATGCGCGATCGCGAGCCGAGGGCTGAGGCGCCCCTTCCATCGGTAACCGAAGAGCGCGAAGGTATCATCGAAGTATCTCTTGCGGATCGTCGAACTCACTAGCGACGCGCTGTCATTTCGCATTGCGTTGTCGACATAACTTCCCGGAAACCAATAGTCAAAGCGAAGGCCGAAGTTCAGAATCATGCCGCCGTAGGTGAGATTGTCCTGAGCGTAGAGGGCCCCGAGAGCCGGCTTCACGGTGTAGATATCATTGTCATAGCCGAGCGGCTTCACCCACGGCTGGGAAATATCGATCATCTGCAGTTTCTGGAAGCGCGATTCAAATCCGGCTTTGAACTTGTTCTTCTCGTCGAAATGACTGGTGACGTCGAATTTGAATGTGTACTCATCCACAAATTGATCGCGCCATGTGCTCGGACCTCCGGTATCGTAAAACCCGTCGCCCGGAACGACGATAACGGAATCCTGACTGATGCGCCGATAGATCAGCGGCAGGGTCGCAACGTCTTTGGCCTGCAAATACTGTTCCCACGATTTCCCATTTGCATCTGCGCGCAAATGAGAGAGGAACCGGCTCAACCGAATCTCATAAAACGTTTTGGAATTAATCGTGTTCGTTAGCGACAGCGACTGCTGGGAATTGATCTGCGCATAGGTATTGGCGCTGTCGGGGATATTCTGGAACAGGAACTGATATCCGGGACGCGGCTCCTGATACTCGAGCGTCGTCTGGATCATTTGCGAATTCTGATTCACCCCCAGCGAGAAGGCGCCGGAGTACGCCAACTTGAGCGTGGGAGAGATCTTCCACGTCAGTTTGGTGAATGCAGACCAGTTATTGCTGCGCCGCGGAGACCAGAACGAGGACCCAACGATTCCCGACTTGAGTCCGCTCGGAGCCTTGACAATCCAGCCATCCGGAAGTCCGTCCGAATTCACACGCTCCACCCACCGCGTATATCCGTCGGAGAAATTGACGTTGGCATTCACAAAGAACGAGACTTTGCCGGGCACATCGAAACCGAGCGACGGAAAAAGATACGTCGTGATTGGTTCGGGGCCGCTCAAGGAAAAATCATAGATGTCGGTATTCGCATTGGAGAGGGCGTTGTTGTTCAGGCCGTAATGATCCTGCTTATGCGCGAAGGCCCCCACCAGCTTCTCCCCGCCTTCCCGCGTCGTCAGACTCACAACACCGGAGGTCGCCTGTCCATATTCCGCATTGTACCCCCCGGTAATAACTTCTGCTTCCTGAATCGCGCCGGGGGGAAGTTGAATGCCGAAGCCGGTACCCGCCAGCGGATCCTGCACCGAAATGCCGTCGATGACATACGCATTCTCGTAGCTCCGTCCGCCGCGAATGTGAATCTGGTCGTCCGATTTCACGACACCGACCTGCAGGGCTACAACGTCCTGCACGTTTTGAACTGCTGCAACGGCAAGGTCTTCACTGCGAATCGACCGCTTGCTGGATGTTTCTTCGATATTGAACAATGGTTTTTCACCGAGCACCACGACCTCCTGTCCAAGCGAGAGCGAAGTTTCCTCCAGGGTAACCTCGAGTGTGGTGGATGTTCCGGAAACGATGCGCACCGCCGGATACTGCACCAACTTGTAACCGAGCAATTTGATTTCGACGACATAGACGCCGGCGTTGACCGTCGGGATGGTAAAATTCCCGTCGATGTCCGTCGTCGCTCCATAGTATGTCCCTTTGACAATGACGTTGACGCTGGGGAGCCCCTCCTTCGTGATCTTATCGGTAACACGGCCCTTCAAAATTCCAGGCGCGGAATCCTGACCCATCGCGGAGACGAGAAGTCCACAGACGAGCAGTGCAATCAGCAGAGTGTATAACCGGAAGCGATTCACTTAATGAATTCCAAAATCATTCAACGCCCGTTCGAAAAATGGAATCACACTTTGCGAGCCGTTCGGAAGCGCCATCATAGCATGGAGAGGAATCCCTATGAAGATGATGCGTTTGTTCGCATCCATCACGCCAACCGTCGTGAATGGCTGCGAGCCGGCGGGATACGGAAGCGTGTAGATCTTCCGCGAGGCAATGTTCGAATACACCGGAAACACGAACAGACTGTAAGTTTTCTTGAACCCGATGACAGGGTACATCGTCGCTGGAGAGGTTGAATCCGGGTTTACATAGCCGCTGAACTTCGTGCGATTCAATGGCACGGCGCTCATGCTGTCGATCGGGGCAAGATCGCGGAACGCTCCGCCGTAATCGGGAAACGTCGGACTCAGAAACGCCGTCGTAAAGATCAAATGCCCGCCGTCCGGTGAACTCCAGTAATCGAAGAGCACGTAACGCGCAACGGTTAAGCTGGGCGTTCCGTCCGTGTACCAGATGACCGCGTCATACAATTTCAGCGTTTTCGTCAGCGCAGGATTGATCTGTTGGAGCGCGGGAACGTTGACGCCGAACGGACGCGTCGCAGTCGTACCCGTCCGCAGGTCAAGTTGATCAAAGTTGGCAAACTTGCCGCCGGCAACGAAGGCAAAGACACTGACTTTGTAGAACGAGCGCACCGCCGATGAATCTCCACCACCGACATAGTCTGCAACGACGAGAATTCGGCTCTGGGGTTTCTGCACATACCAGTTCCGCCCTGTCGCCGGAAATTTGAGAAACGCGCTGACGTCGTTCGCCACATCAACCGATTTCACATAGAACACGTTATTGGCATTCAGGCGCAAGCCGCGGATCGTTGCGATCCTGATCAGATTCGGCGATGACCCGATGAGCACATCCGCATCGACGCTGGCCGACGCAGTATCGCTTCTCGCGCGCGGAACCGACAATGTGACCGAGGAGATGGTCGCCGGGATAGTTACGTGGGTGCCAAACAACGAATCGTTGAGGGCGATCCGGTATGAGGCAATAGTTTCGTCGCCGTCAAAGTCGTGGCCAGCCCATTGGAAACTCGCTACGGTATAACTCATGAGCGGCGGCTGGGCATAGACCGACGGATCAGCTTCATCTGCGACGTACTGGACTGTCGGCGGAGTATTCTTGGTCGGGAACCG